>CALJGH010000169.1 GCA_938073925.1 uncultured Nitrospinaceae bacterium | reverse complement strand
CTCTGTCGTCCGCTACGCATTTCAATGAGAGCAACGGATTCTGGTTTTTGATCCGCCCAGTGTTCCAGTCGCGCAGCAATATTAAAGGTTTCTATTTTAGTCAAGGGATTTTGAGTGCCTTTTTTAACAGAGGTAATGTCACCTTTTTCTTTTGCACATAAGACTCACGATTGAGGACCTTGACCGCATTCTGGAGAGAGATAAAATCTCGGGGAATTCGAGACAAAAGAAAATCGATAATGTTCTCTGGTAAACTCAGGTGAATGTCTTTGGCGAGCTTGTGAATGATTTTGGCGGTTGTAGTATCATCAATTGGTTCTATTTCAGCCAGCATGCCCCACTGGAACCGGGAAGTTAGGTAATTTTCTGCGTTCTTTATATTGTCTGGTGAATAATAGCTTGCAAAGGCGACCTTGCCTCCCTTTTCAATAACGGTATTATATATATGGTAGAGTTTTTCTTGTGCTGTAATAGATAAACCCAACGCCTCGACATCGTCTAATAAAAAATAGTCTACTTCCATTAGCTTTTTGAGAGTTTGTTGAGACTGCGATGGCTCTCCATCACCGATTTTATCGCAAAAGTCAGCACCTTTAATATACAAGGCCCGAGTGCCCTTTTCGGCGGCAAGGTTTCCAATGGAAAGTAAAAGGTGGGTTTTGCCCAGGTTTTTCTGGCCAAATAAAAAAAGAGATTGAAAGGTGGGGTCGCTTTGGGAACAAAAATTTCTGGCGGCATCAAAAGCAAATCGCGAACCATCGGATACTACAAAATTAGAAAAATCAAACTCCGGACGGGTAGGAAAGTTTAGTAGTAATTGCGATTGTTCAGGCATGGTTAATTGGTCGCCATAGAACGTCCGTTTATTTAGGGCCAGCCTGAATTTCGATAAATGTACTTACAATATTCGAAGTAAGTTTTAATGTGCTTACCCAACCTTCTTTTTGAAAGTTCATCAGGTGTTCTTTGTCAGTCTTGATCGAATTTACTAGAGACCAGCCTTTATTTAACATTTCGTTTTGGTAAAAAATAACGACAGCATCAATGTTTTTATAGCCCGCAAAAAACAACCTTGCTACTTTAACAGTTCCTGATCCAGACTCATAAATCCATGATTTAGATTCATTTCGAGAGAAATCTGCAGGAACGGGTATGTCTGAAAAAGGATAGGCATTAGCTTGCTGAGGTGGTTTGGATGGAGAACTTTTCTTGCCATCTAATCCAATATCCAATCCTGCACATCCCGAAAAAAATAATGTGATCAAAAAAAATATTATTAAACGATTAAACATTCTATTCTCCTCCTAAATAAACAACCAGTAACCCAATCATCATAAGAAAAAAGCCAATCACTCGCAATGTCGAATCCGGTATCTCGGGTAGTTTCTCAGCAAACGCTTTTACTTTTTGTGGAAAACAAAAATACGGAATACCTTCGAAAACCATCATTAAACCTAATACAGAAAGAAAAAAACTCATAATAGGGCGAGATTAAAGTTGTTCAAAGCTGCAGGTGAATTAATGCCATTTTTAGCAGAAGCTTACCAACAGGTTCGTATTTAGCCTTTTAAAAGGGGCATCAGGAGGGCCTGTATTACACACGATTATCATTTATCTATTATATGGAGTCAATATTTAAATGAAGGGTGTCAATACAAGCATGAGAAGGGTTTGTGAAGGGTTTTGAGGTTGTAAATAGCGAAAAAAGCATTATATAATTAAATTAAATTTCTTTTACAATTATCCTCTGTTTAAGCTGGATAATTAGAGTCGGAATACAAAGTTTCAGATTAAAAATATTTAATCTAGATTTCACTAGAGTTTAATTTCAATCGATTAAAGTTGATTATCTGATTCGTGTTTAGTGAGATGGGTTTAGCAGACACGAATAGTTTTTATAATAAAAATGATGCTTATACAATTGAGGCTTAATTAAAATGCACAAGATTTCTTCTCTATTTTTACGTTCCATCGGCGCAGTTTTTCTTTTCACCTTGGCGATGATTTATGTCCCTAGTTCCTGCTTTGCTTTGAGCAGTGCGACGCAACAGCTTTCAAGCAACCTCTTCGTGGAAATCGCGAAAAAGCAGAATCCTGCTGTGGTAAACGTCAGTGTAAAATCAAAAAAGATAAAAGGGCATAACAATGTTCGTCCTCCAAGTAGAGGTCCACGACCTGGGCCGGGCCAGGGACGTTCTCCTGATCAATTTCGTGATTTTTATGACAAGTTTTTCGGTGAGCGACCTAACCAAAAGCCGAAAGGTGGCATGGGGTCGGGATTCGTGATTGACAAGGAAGGTCATATCCTTACCAATTATCATGTGGTCGAAGGTGCTGATGAAATCACTGTTTTGCTTGAGGCAAATGGCAATGAAAAAGAATATACCGCGACCCTAATCGGTTCTGACGAAAAAACCGATATTGCGTTAATAAAGATAAATGCCGATCCAAATAAACCCGAAGAGTTTCCTTTTTTGAATTTAGGAAGCTCTAAAAACCTTGAAGTGGGCGAGTGGGTCATGGCTATTGGAAACCCTTTTGGTCTCAGTCACACGGTTACAGTAGGCGTGGTCAGTGCTTTAGGTAGAAGTATTGGAGCAGGTCCCTATGATGAATTCATCCAAACAGATGCATCGATCAATCCTGGGAACAGCGGTGGACCTTTGATTAATATTGAAGGAGATGTGATTGGAATCAATACAGCCATTATTTCAGGGAATACTGGGGGGAATGTAGGTATCGGATTTGCAATTCCCATCAATATTGCCAAAAATATCTTGAATGACCTGAAAGAAAATGGTTCGGTAACCCGTGGCTGGTTGGGAGTTATGATTCAAAAAATTACTCCCGAACTTGCCAAATCGTTTGGCTTGAATCAGAGTGAAGGTGCCTTGGTGGGTGATGTTATTCCTGATGGCCCGGCGTTTAAGGGGGGAGTCAAGCGCGGGGATGTCATTGTTCGGTTTAATGGTGAAGATGTTAAAGATATGGAAGACCTGCCAAAAATAGTTGCGGCAACAACCCCAAACTCCGTTGTTGATGTGGAAGTGATTCGAGAAGGTTCGAAAAAAACTTTACAAGTTACTATTGAAGTCCTTAAAGATTCGCAGCCACTCGTGGTCGCTAAAACAGCAGACCCTCTGGGTATGCAGGTTCAGGATATCACCAAGGAGCTAGCGCAAAGCCTGCAACTGGAAGACACTAAGGGTGTGCTGGTTTCTGATGTGACTCCAGGTAACTCTGCAGCAGAGTCTGGAATTCGCCGAGGTGATGTTATAGCCGAGATGAATCGCAATCCGGTAAACAGCATGAAGGACTATCAGCGTCTACTAGGTTCTGTGAAAAAAGGTGCTTCGGTTCTTTTTCTTGTTAAGAGGGGAGGCACTACGATTTATATAGCTGTTAAAGTTGGATAGTGGTTCTTTTTCCCTTCGATAATATTGGGGGAGCCGATTTCTGGCTCCCCTTTTTTTATTTTTTTAAAATTACTTAATTTAAATTAACGTGCGCATTCATAGGATTTTGCTTTTTTTATGCTTTGTATTGCTTGATGCGCCTTTCGGTTTGGCGGGGGAACTAAATAACCGCAGAACGCCTCTTGTTGTTGCCGTAGAAAAAGTCAGTCCGGCAGTAGTCAATATATACACTTCGGAAACTGGCCGACCCCTCCGCAATCCATTCAGAAATTTTGGCAATAATCTTTTTGACCAATTTTTTCAGGATTTTTTCTCTAAAAATCAAAATAACAAAAAAAGCCTGGGTTCTGGAGTTCTTATCGATAAAGAAGGACATATTCTTACCAACGAGCATGTGGTGGCGAGGGCGTCTCAAATCCGTGTGGCTTTGAGCGATAAACGAGAGTTTGGAGCAAGAGTGATCGGTGCGGATATTAAATCAGATCTGGCTATTATTAAAATAGACTCCGAAGAATTCCTGCCTTTTGTGCCCATGGGGCGTTCCGATGATTTGATGATTGGCGAACAGGTGCTTGCCATTGGTAATCCTTTTGGTTTACGCCATACCGTGACTACGGGAATCATCAGTGCCTTAAATAGAAATATTAGAGCCGGAAAAAACAAAGTTTACAGCGATTTTATCCAGGTGGATGCATCTATCAATCCGGGAAACAGTGGCGGCCCTCTTTTGAATATCAATGGATCATTGATCGGTATCAATACCGCCATCTATCAGAAGGCAGAAGGCATTGGTTTTGCCATTCCCATTGACGATGCTAAACGAGTTGTTGATGAGTTGATCCATTTCGGAAAAGTGAGACGAGGCTGGCTTGGAGTTTCTTTGCAGGAAATTGATCCGCAGCTGTCGCACCATTTTAAACTCGATAGAAAAAAAGGAGTGTTGGTAGTTCGTGTCGCTGAAAAAAGTCCGGCAAAAGCAGCGGGATTGAAACGAAGTGATATAATCTTGGCGATTGAAGGTCATGAGGTGACAAGTAAATCCGATTTTCGTGGGCGAATGGCTTCTTATACTATAGACGATAATATTCGCTTTTCAATTCTACGAAATGGGAAAAGCCTCGAATATGTTGTTCGCGTTATTTCAATCCCTAAGCAATATGTTGCAGAATTTACCCACAACTGGCTAGGCTTTAAAGTGCAGCAGAACAATCCTCGTTTTGCCAGAAGCAATCGACTGGCAACCAGCAAAGGGATGGTGGTTATGAATGTGGTTCCAAAAAGCGCTGGCGATAGAACAGGTATCAGCGCAGGAGATGTTATTCGGCAAGTAAATCAGGATAGAATCGATAGTGAAGAGGACTATAATAAAGCCATTGCCAATCTGAATAACCCGGACCGTATACTGCTACTGGTACAAAGAGGACGGCAAGGATATTATGTAACTCTGGAACCTTGAATGAACAAAACGGAAAAAGAAGAAGTTGCATTACTGAGAAATAAAATCCACGGGCACGACTACCTGTATTACGTTAAAGACTCCCCCGAAATTCCAGACAGAGAATACGACTCCCTATACCATCGCCTCAAAGAAATTGAAGGTAAATATCCTGAATGTGTAACTGCCGATTCCCCAACTCAGCGTGTTGGCGGGAAAGTTGATGAGCGGTTTCGGAAGGTGGTGCATCCGGTACCTATGCTCAGTCTGGATAATACCTTCAATGTGGATGAGGTTCGTGCTTTCCATCAGCGTGTAGTAAAGGCTCTGCCCGATATTGAAGAGAGCTCCATTGAATATGTTGTTGAATTAAAATTTGATGGCCTAGCTGTTGCCCTTACCTATGAAAATGGCAAGCTGGTGCGGGGAGCAACGCGCGGAGATGGCGTGCAGGGAGAAGACGTTACTGCGAACCTGAAAACCATCCGTTCTATTCCTCTGGAAATTTCTGCAGAACCGTTTAAGAAAATTGAAGTGCGGGGTGAGGTTTATATGCCACGAAAAGAATTTCAAAGGTTGAATGTTCTTCGTGAAGAGGTAGGGGAATCTCCTTTTGTAAATCCGAGAAACGCAGCGGCGGGAGCTTTAAGAGTGCTCGACCCTGCAGTTACCGATTCACGAAAGCTGGGTGTCTTTATTTATTCGGTGGGTTTTTTGGATAATAATGTTTGCGAAACTCATTCCGAGTTACAGAAAAATCTTGCGTCCCTGCGGTTTCCTGTGAATGAACATAACCGATGGTGTTCCAATTTTGAAAAAACGCTGGCGCTTATAGAAGAGTGGCGAACTAAAAAAAACGATTTAGATTATGAAGTAGACGGCTTGGTTATTCAGCTGAACTCTTTAGCCTATAGAAAAAGATTGGGGAATACGTCTAAATTTCCACGATGGGCTGTTGCCTATAAATATGAAGCTGAACAGGCAGAAACAGAGGTTCTTGAAATCGTCTGCCAGGTTGGGCGTACGGGTTCTATCACTCCTGTTGCAAATTTAGAACCGGTTTTTGTTTCCGGGTCTACCGTCAGTCGCGCGACCTTGCACAACGAAGATGAGATTAGAAAAAAGGATATCCGAGTCGGAGATCGGGTTGTTATAGAAAAGGCGGGAGAGATTATCCCGAAAGTCGTCCGTGTGGTTGACCTAAAGAGTAAGCGTAACAAGCCGTTCAAAATGCCGACACTCTGTCCCGAATGCCAGACAAGAATTTTCCGGCCAGAGGGTGAAGCCGCATGGCGATGTGTTAATGCTGCCTGTCCGGCACAGTTAAAGGAACGTCTAAAACACTTTGCCTCGCGCAAAGCCATGGATATTGACCATATGGGGCCGGCAGTGATCGATCAGTTGGTGGAGTCGGGCCGTGTTGAAAATTTTTCAGATTTGTATACCTTGAAACAAGAGGAGGTCGTCGGCCTCGAACGTCTTGCTGAAAAATCGGCGAAAAACTTGATAGATGCGATTCGGAAAAGTAAGTCCGCAGGATTAGCCCGACTGCTTTTTGGTTTGGGAGTTCGCCATGTGGGGCAACGAGCCGCTTCTATTCTGGCAGAAACTTTTCGATCTATTAAGGTATTAAAGGAAACGTCTTTCGAAGACATGGAGTCGGTAATGGAGATTGGTCCGGTGATCGCTGAAAGTTTGAAAAGTTTTCTAGATCAAGAGGCTAATATGCAGGATATAGAAAATCTCTCAAATTCTGGAGTTGTGGTAGAAGATCCGGAGGCAGCACGAAAAGAGGTGGGTGTGTTGGCGGGAAAACAATTTGTGCTAACGGGAACCCTATCCGAATTTTCTCGCGATGAGGCAAAGAAAAAAATTGAATCGTTGGGAGGCAGGGTCACCTCAGCCGTTTCAACTAAAACAGATTACATTGTTGCGGGAAAAGATGCGGGCTCGAAATTAACGAAGGCGAAAAAAATTGAAATAACTGTTCTCGATGAAAAAGAATTTCAAAAACTGATTGAAGCGGTTTGATTTTGCTAGGAGGTAGAACGTACTCTCGAGGGGGGGCGTCTTCGCTGCTGTCCTTTTCCATTGCGAGGGCGGTTGCCGGAATTGGTTTTTGCTTTCGGTGGAGATGTGCGACGACGTTTTCTTGCCGGTGGTGTGCCTTCTTTTTCTGTGAGGTATAGCTCTTCTTCTGCCCAGGCAACCGGTATTTTCTTTTTTAAATAAACTTCGACACGCTCCAGATGTTGCGCAAAATCTTCACAACATAGGGTGATGGCGGTGCCTTTTTTGCCTGCTCGGGCTGTGCGGCCGATCCGATGAACATAATCTTCTGCGTCCTGCGGAAGGTCGTAGTTGATAACATGTGTTATGTCATCGACATGTAATCCGCGCGATGCGACATCGGTGGCGATCAGGATATAGAGATCGCCTTTTTGGAAATCTTCCAATACCTTTATGCGGGCCTTTTGGTGAAGATCGCCGCTTATTTGCCCCGAGTTGTAACCGTTGTGGTTCAGCTTCCACTCCAATTGTTCCGCTTCTACCTTGGTATTACAGAAAATGAGAACCTTTTTTCCTTCTTCTTGTTTCAATAGTCCCAACAGAAGGTTGAATTTTTCGTGTTGCCCAACGTGAAAAAGAGATTGTTTGATTTCATCTACCACCGCTTTTTCGGGTTCAATGACCACTTTAGTGGGATTATTCATATGCTCATAGCACAGTTCCATAACCCGATAATTGAGCGTGGCCGAAAACAACATGGTCTGTCGTTTATTGTAGGGAGAACAACTACGGAAGAGGAAGCGTAAGTCTACGATGAAACCCATATCGAACATACGGTCGGCTTCATCTACAACCAGCACTTCGATTCGTTTCAGGCTGAAGAATCGTTGCTTGTAAAAGTCGATCAGTCTTCCAGGAGTGGCGATGAGAACATCAACCCCATCTTTGATCTGATTGCGTTGTTTTTCGTAATCGACTCCGCCGATGACGCACGCTATTTTAAAGCCACAATGTTTACCGAGTAACAGGGCATCTTTTTCAATTTGTCGTGCAAGCTCCCGGGTCGGTGCTAGAACAAGCGCACGCGGGCCCTCTTTACCTTTTTCCGCCGGATCCGGTTTGTTTTCCAGCAGTCGAGTAAAAAGAGTTATCAAAAAAGCGGCGGTTTTACCGGTTCCGGTTTGTGCCTGCCCTGCAAGATCTTTTCGCGCCAGAGTAATGGGAAGCGATTTACTTTGAATGGGGGTACAGGTTTTGAATTTAGCATCACGAATGCCCTTCAAAAGGGGTTCGGGAAGTGGTAAAGATTCGAAATTAAGAAGTTCCAAAAAAATACTCCATGTCGCAGTAATGACTGCGAGTGATTTGCAAGGTTTTTGCGTTACGGGAAAACGTTTTCTCGGCCTAATGGATTATTGCCATAGGTCTTTATGGCTAGCGGGCGGAGGGGATCTAGAGCCTTTAAATTTCAATAGCTTACTATTCGCTCTCTTTGGCAGATGTTATTATGATGGGCTTGCCGGGGTTTTGCAACCCCAATCTCATTTTGCTTGACTTTCAAGGGAGGGAAATGTTTAAATTCTCCCTCGATTTTATGTCCGGTAAGTGCCCTGATTAGCAAACTCCCCGAACGAAACCCAACTCGGTTTTCTTTGATTTTTCAATGGTTTTTATGTTTAGGGCGATATCGGAATGTATCTATGATCGAGATGATTTAGCAAGGTTTGCCTTCTCATTAGTTGAGAATTAATAAGTAGTTCCTGTTTTGAGGTGTTTTTGTGATTGAACATGATGTGGTGATCATCGGTGCCGGTCTGGCTGGTATGCGTTGCGCCCTTGAAGCATCTAAAGAGCTTGATGTAGCTGTATTGACGAAGGTTTATCCTTCCCGTTCACATTCAGGAGCCGCGCAGGGAGGAATAGCCGCCTCACTTGGAAATTCCGAGCCGGATAGTTGGGAAGAGCATATGTATGATACCGTCAAGGGCGGTGATTTTCTCAACGATCAAGATGCCGTTGAAGAGTATGTCAAGGCCGCTCCTCGAATTATCTATGAACTAGAACATATGGGCTGTGTTTTCAGCCGTACCGCAGATGGAAAAATTGCCCAGCGTAGTTTTGGCGGTCACTCAAAACCCCGCGCCTGTTTCTCTGCCGATAGAACCGGACACGCTATTTTACATGCTCTTCACGAACAGTTGATGAAGAATGAGAAGTCCGTCAAAATTTATAATGAATGGTATATGCATTCTCTCATTGTTGATGGCGATCGTTGTAATGGTGTGGTTGTCAGTAATATTCAGACGGGGGAAGTAGAAGTTATAAGAGCTAAGGCGGTAGTTTTTTGTACCGGCGGTTATGGGCGTGTATTTAAAATCACATCCAATGCCTTCGCCAGTACTGCTGATGGTGTGATAGCAGCGTTTGAAGTTGGCATTCCACTTGAAGATCCCGAATTTGTTCAGTTCCACCCTTCTGGATTATTCCGTCAGGGTATTTTGTTTTCTGAAGCGGCTCGTGGGGAAGGAGCTTATCTGCTCAATGATAAAGGCGAGCGGTTCATGGAAAATTATGCGCCTTCCCGAATGGAACTTGCACCACGTGATATTGTTTCTCGTGCCGAGCAAAGCGAAATCGATGCAGGTCGCGGTGTCAACGGAGAAGACTGTATCAATCTCGACCTTCGACATCTTGGCGAAGCGCGCATCATGGAACGTCTGCCACAAATTCGACAATTGGCAATCGACTTTCTCGGTATTGACTGCATTACAGATCCTATTCCCATTCAACCCACCGCACATTATTCCATGGGCGGAATTCCTGTAGATAAGTTCTGTCATGTCATTCTTGATGCAGAAGGAACCAAAATGAATGGGTTTTTCGCAGCGGGTGAATGTGCCTGTGTTTCGGTTCACGGCGGAAACCGGTTGGGAACAAATTCTCTTCTTGATGCCGTTGTGTTTGGCGAACGTGCGGGTAAATCTGTCTTGGAATACGCAAGAGGTAAAGACTTTGGTAATGTAAATGAGGGACAGGAAAAAGCCAAAGTATTAGAAAAGTTTGAGGATGTTTTTCAAAGAGATGGCAGCGAAAGTTACAAGGATATTCGAGATGACATGAAAGAAATTATGATGAGCCATTGCGGGGTTTTTCGCGATGCTGAAAAGCTGAAAGTCTGTATGGATACCCTTAAAGAGCTGCAGGTGCGGTTCAAAAAAGGTAAAGTGACGGATAAAGGCAAAATATTTAATACTGAAATTTACGAAATTATGGAGTTGGGAAATATGCTGAGAATGGCAGAAGTCATCGCTGAGGCAGCCCTTTACAGGCAGGAAAGCCGGGGCGGTCACTCTAGGACGGACTTTCCGAAACGGGATGATAAAAAATTCCTGCATCACTCTATGGTCTATGATTCGCCGGATGGGTTTGTCATAAAAACCAAACCCGTAGTTATTACTAAATATCCAGTCACTGAGAGAACTTATTGATGGCAACATTTAGAATCAAACGGTTCAATCCAGAAAAACAACCCGAGCCTTACTTCGAAGAGTTTGAGTTGGATATTCCTGACGGTGCCACACTTCTGGATTGCATGAATGAGATCAAATGGACTCTCGATGGCAGCCTTTCTTATCGAATGTCTTGCCGTAGTGCAATTTGCGGGTCTTGCGCAGTCAAGGCAAACGGTCACGCTTTACTGGCCTGCCAACGTCAAGGCGAACACCTATTAGATAATGACGATACGATTACTCTGGAACCTCTAGGGAATATGAAACCAGTTAAAGATCTGGTTGTTGACTTCACCCCGTTCTGGGACAAAATCAATAAAGTAAAACCTTACCTTGAGCCAAAAGACGAAGCACCGGCAAAAGAAAGACATCAGTCGCAAGAAGAGTTTCTTATCATCGACGATGCCAGCACCTGCATCATGTGTGGTGCCTGTTATTCAGATTGCAACACGCTAGAAGTCGATGATAATTTTCTTGGGCCTGCGGCATTGGCGAAAGCGCAAAGGTTTGTCGGCGATTCTCGCGATTCCAAAACATTGCAACGCGTGCAAGACTTGAGTGAGCCCGGAGGAATTTGGGATTGTACGCATTGCGCCGAGTGTGTAGAACGTTGCCCGAAACCGGCAAAGCCTTTCGATCGCATAAAAGAAATCATGACCGTGGCATTGGATAATGGAGTGCATAATAATAATGGCGCACGTCATGCACTATCCTTTACAAATTCTGTTAAGAGAAGTGGCAACTTGAACGAAAATAGGATTCCAGTTGAGTCGATGGGTATTTTTAATATCTCCGGTCTGCTCAGCCTGATTCCGATCGGACTCAGAATGTTGCTCAAAGGAAAAGTTCCGCCAGTAATTCATCATTCCATTGACGAAGTCGATGACGTTAAACGTATATTCAAGGAGTTGGATCAATGAAGTTCGCCCTTTTCACAGGATGTGTCGCCAAAGGGGCGACTAGAGAGTTGATGCTCTCCACCACTAAAGCCGCCGAAGGCTTGGGCTTTGAGTTTGTCGAAATGAAAAGCGCGTCTTGCTGTGGTGCAGGTGTGGTTTCAGAAAAAAGTCCGTTGTTGGCCGATGCCCTGAACGCACGTTCATTTTCCATTGCTGAAAAACAGGGGCTTGATATTGTCACCATCTGTTCCACTTGTCAGGGAACTTTGAAAAAGACCGAAGCACATCTGAACGAAAGCAAAGAGTACAAAGAAAAAGTAAACGATATTCTCGAAGATGGCGGTCATCAATACAACGGTACAACAAGAATCAAGCATTTCGCCAACATCCTCGCAACGGAAGAAGGCATGGCAAGGTTGAAGTCCCGAATCAAACGTCCTTTGACAGGATTGAAAGTTGCGGCATTTTACGGCTGTTATGTTTTACGTCCCTCTGAAAACTCAGACTTCGAGAACCCGGACAACCCCACAGGTATGGAAGATATTTTTGCAGCGTTAGGCGCAACTCCAGTTTACTATCCGAGTCGCATTAAATGTTGTGGCTTTCCAATCGTGATGATGAACAAAGATGCATCACTCGGTATGTCTGGTAATGCTTTGGTGGATGCCATAGATAACGGTGCCGATGTTGTGGCAACGGGATGCCCACTTTGTCATCTGAGTCTCGATTCTTATCAGCCCGAAATAGAATCATTGCAAAAGAAAAACCAATCCATTCCCATACTGCATCTCCCGCAGTTGGTCGCTTTGGCATTGGGCTACACCCCCACCCAATTAGGAATGGATAGCCACATCGTCTCCACCCTAAAAATAAACCAAATCCTTTCGAATTCCGCATCTAGTTCCCACTAGCGGGCGAACTGCAGGCAGTAAGAAGCCAAATCCTTGTACACAAAGACCTAAGGCGTTAAGATCGCTGGGTGAATAATTCTTTCAAAAAACAGATTATAGTTTTGATTGCAGGTCTTGCCGTGTTTGTTGCAATCTTACTCATGCCACTTGCTGAAGGCATGAGTGAAAGTGGGCAGCGTATACTCGCCGTGGTTGCATTGATGGCTATATGGTGGGTCGGTGAAGGTACCTCGCTTGCACTCACTGCTTTGTTGCCTCTGGTACTATTTCCAATGCTCGGTATCATGCCGAGCAAACAGGTTGCTCCTAACTACGCGAACCATCTTATTTTTTTATTTCTTGGCGGATTCATGATCGCTCTCGCCATGGAGAAATGGAATTTTCATAAACGCCTCGCGCTATGGATCGTCAACGCCATGGGGACGGACCCTAAACGCATTGTTTTAGGGTTTATGATCGCAACTGCATTTTTGTCGATGTGGATTTCCAATACCGCTTCAACGATGATGATGCTTCCAGTTGCAATGGCGGTGGTAAGGCAAATCGCTTTAGACGCTTCCTTAAACGGCGAACGAAATTCTGATTCGCAAAAGAAAATTGAAAACGGATTGGGGCTCGTCCTCATGTTGGGCCTTGCTTATTCTGCTAGCATTGGTGGAGTGGGTACTCCTATTGGAACGCCGCCGAATATTGTTTTTGCGGGGTTCTACAAAAACCTTTTCCCAGATAACCCTGAAATCAGTTTTTTTAAGTGGATGACAATGGCTCTTCCTATTGTCCTGATTTTTATTCCTATAACGTGGGTGTATCTTTGCCGCTTTGTCTCGCCTTTTCCAATAAATCAGATTAAAGGCGGAGAAAGTGGAATCATTCAGAAAGAACTCGATACATTGGGCTTGATGAGCCGAGCGGAAAAAATAGTTGCTACGGTTTTTTGTCTCACCGCTTTGTTGTGGATTTTCAGGCGGCCCATTGTGATAGGAGATTTTATTCTCCCTGGTTGGTCGAATATTTTTGAAAACCCAAAATACTTACACGATTCTACCGTTGCCATGGCAATGGGAATTTTATTATTAGTCTTTCCCGTAAACGGCGTCAAGGGAATAGCCTTGAACGGTAAAACAGAGTGGTTTGCTTTAGATTGGAAAACTGTGCAATCGAAAACTCCTTGGGGAATATTGATTCTTTTCGGCGGCGGTTTTGCGCTGGCAGCAGGCTTCGGTTTGAGTGGACTTGATAAATGGATCGGTTCGAAACTTAATTGGGTTTCCGAGTGGCCGTTGTGGTTAACGGTGCTTGTTATTTGCCTTGCAGTTACTTTTTTAACGGAACTGACTTCCAACACGGCAACGACAACGATGATTCTTCCCATACTTGGTATGGCAGCAGTAGCGGCAACGATTCACCCGTTATTTTTTATGGTGCCGGCAACGTTGGCGGCTTCGTTTGCTTTTATGTTACCGGTGGCGACTCCACCGAACGTAATTGTGTTTGGAAGTGGATGGGTTAGCATTCCAAAAATGTCGAAGGCAGGTTTGATACTGAACCTGCTTGGGGCGGGTATCGTTACAACAGCCGTTCTCGTATTAGTGAGCGGACTTTTAATTTGAGCCTGGTGTTACGTTGACCCGGCGCCATCGAAGGATAGGCTGACGTGCAGCTCTCGCTTCATCGGGGCGTGATACTTTCGGCAGGCGCGGCGCCTCGTGAAAGCTGTCGGGGTCTTCATGGCCTTTTTTGGCGATGGACTTCATTGATTCGATAAACATGTCGAGTGTTTCTTTCGATTCGCTTTCCGTTGGCTCGATCATCAATGCGCCTTTTACGATGAGAGGAAAATAAACCGTTGGCGGATGAAAACCATGGTCGATGAGTTCTTTAGCGAAATCCATCGTGCTGATGCCCTGGCCTTTGTCGTTGAACACGCATTCGTGCAGACTGGCTCCTGTAAACGGTAGATGGAACGTATCTTTTAGTTTTGCGCGGATGTAATTTGCGTTTAATACGGCTGATTGTGCGGCTTCGAGAATTCCTTCAGGCCCGAGAGTGCGGATGTAGACATAGGCTCTCAGTAACATTCCGAAGTTGCCGTTGAAGACTTTCAGTTTGCCAACACTTTCGGGTCGATCATAATTCAAAAAATAGTTAGGCCCTTTTTTCTCTACTACGGGTTTCGGCAGATAAGGTTCGAGAATATTTTTGATGCAGACGGGGCCTGCACCGGGTCCGCCTCCACCATGCGGAGTCGAAAAGGTTTTATGCAGGTTGATGTGTAAAACGTCTATTCCCATTTCTCCCATTTTGACGATTCCCATAACCGCGTTTAAGTTCGCTCCATCGCAGTAAACCAGGCCACCTTTGCTGTGTACGATTTTGGTTATTCTTAAAATATCTTTTTCAAACATTCCCAAGGTATTAGGGTTGGTCAGCATGATAGCTGCCGTTTCTTCGTCCATGACGGCTTCCAGCTTGTCTATGTCGATCAGGCCTTCGGAGTTAGAAGGTATCTGTACGGATTTATAACCGCAAAGGTTTGCACTGGCAGGGTTGGTGCCGTGGGCGGAGTCGGGCAATAACACTTTTTTTCGCGGATTTCCTTTTGCTGTGTGATAAGCCTGAATCATCAGCATCCCGGCAAACTCGCCTTGCGCTCCCGCTGCGGGTTGCAGGCTGACGTGGTCCATACCGCTTATTTCTTTGAGACATTCCTGTAACTCGTGCATCAGTTGCAGACTGCCTTGCGCGTCTTCATCGGCAGACATGGGGTGATGCGCTGCAAAACCGGGCAGGCGCGCCAGGGTTTCGTTGATTTTTGGGTTGTACTTCATGGTGCATGATCCCAATGGATAAAAATTGGTGTCGATACTGAAATTCCATTGCGACAATCTTGTGTAATGACGCACGACATCGAGCTCGGACAATTCTGGAAGTTCTTCAATAGGGGCTCGAATTTCATCTGGCGGTAGCAAGGTTTCCAATTCGACCTCGGGCACATCGCAGGAGGGCAGGGAATAGGCCTTGCGACCGGGAGACCCCAACTCGAATACAACGGGTTCGTTGAAGATCAATCCGGCAGTGGCTATGCCTGAGTTAGGGGAAGTTTTATTTTGTTCGTTTCTCATAAAATTTAGTCTTTCAGAATTTTTTTGAGGGTGTTGATAACGGTTTCTGGCGTAAGAGTATCTTGATGCCTGTCATCGAGAACCACACTTGTTGGGTGTCTGGGGCCCCAGCGTTGAATTTCTCCATGCTTGAATATAACGCAAGCAGGCTTTTCAACTGCCGAGGCAAGGTGCATGATGCCCGTGTGGTTGCAAAAAATAAGTTCGCATTGTTGCATCAAAAGCGCAAGTTCTTTTATTTTGACTAGTGGCAATAATCGCGGTTTGAATTCCATTCTTGCAATATGGGATTCCAGTTCGGCTTCTTCCCCAGGTCCATTTATCATCCAGATGTCGGCAATATCATTTTTTAGAATATGTTCTATGACAATCTGAAACTTTTCCCATTGCCATCCCCATTCTGGGATGCGAGTTCCGGTTTTGACAAGAATCAGAGGCCGTGCTTTTTTGTTGGAGTTTATGATGCCTGCAATTTTCTGTTTTTCGCCATCATTAAAATAGATTTGCGGCTGCTGAATAATTTGCGGCACCCCCATATGCTTTAGTAATGCCAAGTTGTTTTCAATTTCGTGGCAGGGCGGGCTTTCGACAGGTAGTTGTATGTTGTATCCCCATGAACTTTGCGGATGACGATAGCCGGCATTTATTGTGGCTCCCGCGCAAAGAGTGAAAAAGGTTGCCGTGGCACTGAACTTTTTGTTGAGTGTGATAGCGAGATCAAACTTTTCTTTACGCGATTGACGAATGGCTCGCCAGAATCGCCTGCGTCGCATTAAAATAATTTGATGCAGATGCGGATTGCCTTCGAGTACCCCTGCCTGAATGGGATTCACCATGACAGTGATTTTTAAATGAGGAAAAGAACGCTTCAAAGATTCATAGACCGGTGTTGATAGAACAACGTCCCCCAATCGGTCGGGACGAACCACCAGTACATTGGAAATTTTTGAAAAATCAACAGGGACAGTTGCAGGAGGAGCATGTCCTCCTGAAAACATCCGAAATAGATGCCAGATGATTAGCTTAATTTGATATTCAATATATCTGAGGAATAGCTTCATACGATATGTTAATTGTTACGGAGCGGTTTTACGATCCGGAGTAGAGAGATGTTAGTGGAAAAGGTTGCTTAATTTAGAGAGGTAGGGCTTCGTCAATAAGCATTACGGGGATATCGTCTTTAATGGGATACCTCAAGTTACAGGGTTTACAATTTAGACTGTCTTCCTTTTCGCTCAGTTCAATGTCGCCTTTGCATTTAGGGCAAACCAGAATATCCAGTAACTCTTTATCGATTCCCATGAATCACTCCACTTTATTATTGTTTGTTTTGATTGGACCGAACAGATTCAAAGACATCATCTACGGTCACTTTCTGCATACATTCATCAGTGCCCAAGGGGCATTTCCTTTTCCAACAAAAACTACAGGGAAGTATTTTATAAACCGTTTCGTGGTGCAACCCATATGCACCGTTTCTTACTGGATCCGTTGGCCCGAATAGCGATACGGTGGGGATGCCTAATGCCGAGCAAAGATGAAGCGGCCCCGAATCACAACTTACCAGTAGTTTGAGGCGTTTGTAAAGAGCTATAGATTCCTGAATTGTGGTGGCTGGGGCGATCCAGCTCTTTTGCTTCATGGATATCGCAATTTGTTTGGCTTTTTGTTCTTCTCCTGGGCCCCAGAGCAATAGTATGGAATAACCCATCTCTTCTACAATGCGATCGGCTAATTTGGCGAACCGTTCCATCTTCCAAAGTTTGCTTTTGAATCCGGCACCGGGGTTGATCCCGACAATCGGCTTGGCGGTGAGCTCGGGCTGGCTCTGAAAAAAGCCTTCTATTTTTTGTTCCTGTGCTTCAGGGACGGAAACCGGAAACTGTTTTGCTACGTCTTGTATGCCCAATGCAGATTGCACCAGAGTCAGGTACATGTCGACCACATGAATTCCACCTGCCATATAGGGGCCTTTTATATTGGTGAAGATGGAGCTGATTTTTTCCTTGCAGTTTTTTCTGTGGAACCCAACTTTATTTTTTGCTCCGCTCAACATCGCGATGATGCCGCTTTTAATCAGCCCGTGTAAATCGATAACCACGTCAAATTTTTTCTGCCGAATACTTTTTATTATTTGCAGGATTTCATTGAAGGTCTCCTTGTTCCAGTTTTTGCGCCAGACTTTTGTGCGGATGGGGATAACTTCGTTGATGTCTGGATTGTTATATAAAAGTTCCTGATAACGTTCTTCGATTATCCATGCGATGTAAGCTTCAGGATATTCCTGTCGCAGGGTTCGGGGAACGGGTAACGTGTGAACAACATCCCCCAATGCGCTCAGTTTAATAATAAGGATTTTTTTTTGGCTTTTAGAACTCATGGAACAAGGCCAGTCAGGGTTTTATATATTGTAATATCTTGCCATAAACGCGATAGCCCAGATAACCCATACAGGTTCCTAAAATGGCTCCACCCAAAACATCACTGGGGTAATGCACTCTTAAATACACTCTTGAGTAGCAAACGATCAACGCGAAAGCAAAAGCCAGTAGCGTGGTATTGCGAAAGCAGAAACTCAAGAGCGTTGCTGCTGCAAATGAATTTGCTGCATGGTTGGATGGAAATGAAAAACTGTTGGAACAGCTGACCATGCCTATTATGTCTGGCGGCAGAACATGGCAGGGGCGAAGCCGTTCGATGCCTTCTTTTAAAATGTTATGACCTATAGCATCAGCCAGACCTATGGCGACACCAGCAGCAACAAGGAAAGCGAGTCCGCGATTCTTATATACTCCGAGAAGTGCAATGACGCAGGCAATCCCCACACCATAAAAGTTTTCTTTTATGGTAACAAACAGCATGAACTTGTCCATCATTCTGGATTGAAAATGCTGGTTGATCCAGTAGAATAGCGAAAGGTCTAAATCGAGGATGGTGAGTGTTCCTTGTAAAGAGGCGATAGAAATAATGTTTGAAGTTTATGAGCCTTTGCGCGTTGAGTCAACCCTTCCTTGGTAGCTCATATGAATATGGGCGATCTGTTGGTTGAAGGCTTGATAATGTTTTTAGGTATGCGGGATCGACAGATTGCCAGTGGCGAATCGTTGAGGCCCCTTGCAGAATGGTAAATGGAAAAAAATAAAGATAATGCGGTTATTTTATTTGCGCGTGATCCTGTTCTAGGTCAGGTTAAAACCCGTTTGAGTTCTTCGCTTGACGATGAAACCATTCTAAGGCTTTATACCTGCTTTGTTGAGGACAGCCTGGAAAAAATCCAGAAAGTGGACAATGCGGATTGCTTTGTGGGAATCTCTCCATCAAACCTTTCCGGGTTCTTTAACGGAATAGAGGGTTCTGATATTAGACTGTTTATTCAGCAAGGAGCAAACTTGGGCGACAAAATGCGCCAGGCTTTTGTCGATCGTTTTGCTGATGGGTATAAAAAGGTGGTTATCATTGGATCGGATAGCCCGTCTTTGCCTGTTTCATATATTGACGAAGTTTTAACATCAGATAAGGATCTGATGCTAGGTCCCAGTACCGACGGCGGTTACTATCTGATTGGAATGGTAGGTAAGGTTTCTGAGGTGTTTGGCGGCATTGCTTGGGGGACAGACCAAGTCCTGGATGAAACCCTAGACCGTGTAAAGAAAGCTGGCGTTTCTTTAGAGCTGTTGCCCGTCTGGTATGATGTGGATTTTTCAGAAGATTTAAAGTTCCTTAAAACGCATTTGGAGCTTATTACGCAGTCGGGTTTATGCGAGGGTGGTAAAACTAAAAAATTTCTTGATGAAATATCTTTTTAATAAAGGTGGCTTTTAAAAATGAAAGTTTGTAAATTTTCGGACTCGGATTATCAGGATGTGGTGGATGCTTTAGTGAATCGATCGAATATGGATTTATTCGTGCAGGATGAAACAGTCCGAAAGATTTTAAATGATGTGAAAGAGCAAGGCGATACGGCGGTATTGAAGCTGACACACCAGTTTGATCGTCACACCATGCCTTTGGAAAAAATCAAGGTGAGCGCAGAGGAGATAGCAGCGGCTTATAAGGAAGTAAAGCCAGAGGAGCTTGCCGCGCTCAAGGAAGCCGAAAAAAGAATTCGTCTTTTCCATGAAAGACAAAAGCAAGATTCATGGACTTATGAGGAGGAAGGCGTCATGCTCGGTCAGATGGTGCGACCGCTTGCAGTTGCGGGTATTTATGTTCCAGGGGGCAAGGCTTCCTATCCTTCATCAGTGTTGATGAATGCCATCCCTGCGAAAGTCGCTGGGGTAGAGCGGGTGGTAATGTGTTCGCCTTTTCCCGATGCCGTGACGCGACCGCATGTTTTGGTAGCGGCGGATCTGGCGGGGGTGACAGAAATTTATAAAGTGGGCGGTGCTCAGGCCGTCGCTGCGATGGCCTTTGGCACAGATACGATCCCGCGTGTGGATAAAATTGTCGGACCTGGGAATATCTTTGTGGCTCTAGCGAAGAGGTTGGTTTTTGGAACCGTCGATATCGATATGATTGCGGGCCCCAGTGAGATATTGATTGTCGCAGATAGCTCGGCTAACCCAGCTTACGTTGCTGCTGACCTGCTTTCTCAGGCGGAGCACGACGAAGATGCGGTTCCCATTCTGGTGACTCCCGATGCGGTGCTAGCTGAAGAGGTCGTGCGGGAGTTGGAGAAACAGTTGAAAGTCTTGAGTAAAAAGGCCATTGCCGAGGTTTCATTGGATAATAATTGTTTTCTGCTGATAACCAAATCGCTGGAGAAAGCGGTGGAGATGGCTAATGAAATCGCTCCCGAGCATTTAGAACTATCCGTTGAAAATCCTTCAGAATGGGTCAAAAAGGTGAATAATGCGGGTGCCATATTTATGGGGCATTATACGCCTGAAGCAATGGGGGACTACCTTGCAGGCCCAAATCACGTCTTACCCACCAGTGGAACGGCACGATTTTCTTCCCCTTTGGGTGTTTACGATTTTATTAAGCGCACCAGTCTGATTTCCTACACAAAGGAAGCGTTACAAAGCTGCGGCAAAACTGTAACAATGCTAGCAGAAATGGAAGATTTGGGAGGCCACGCCAATTCGGTAAAATTGCGGCTGGAAGGCCCTGACAAAAAATCCTGAAAACATTATATTTTCAGGCTTAGAGGGGTAGATTTTGACTTGACACATGTAGAAGGCTATGTTTTAATCACCATCATTTTGGGCACTCGTGCGCCAAAAAAAAGCTGTTTGAAAAGGGCCTCAAAACCCTTGTAAAAACAGAATTTGTTGAGTTTATTGGTTTTTTTTAATTGCTGATTTAAAGTCTTACCGGTCGATTTATGTAACGCGGGGGATTTTCGGTTAGTGAAGTTTTTGAGTTTTGTTGATTTTCTTTAAATCAGCCTGAAAATAAGTACAAAGCAAGTTTTATATCAAGTTTTATATATAGAAACCTAAATTAAGTTTGGTAATACTAGCAACAGGTCCTGATCAGACCTAAAAGGAGGTTAAAGCCATGTTGGGGAAAAAGACTCGAAGCATCGGTACATTTGCACTGGGATTGGTTTTGGCAATCGCCATTTACCTGATTCCAGGAATGACCGGCATTGCAGATGCGAAAGAGGCATTTGCTGAGCAAGTTTTTGCTGAAGAGGCCTTTGCCAAAGAAGTTTTGGCAGAAGAGGCAGTTGAAGGCGAAGGCGAACCAGAAATTGAGTGGGGCCAGGACGTTTTTTATAAGGACTGGGAAGGTAATCCACTTAAGGGGCCGGTTAGCGGCTATCCTGCACCAGAATTAGGGCCGGAGGATTACAATAATTATGAATTTGCTCCCAGTCGAATCATTTTGTGGGTAGCGAATCAGCAGCATCTTTATTTCGGTAGTTTTGTTCTTGCGGTGCCGATTTTCTGTATGCTCATCGAGTTCATCGGGATTCGTGTCCGAGAAGAAGACCCTGTGATGGCTGAAAAGTATGATCGGTTAGCAAAGGACCTGATGAAGGTCAGTCTGACTGCTTACTCATGGACAGCTATTCTTGGCGGTATTCTCCTCTTTACATTTATCACTCTGTTCCCTGGATTCTTTAAGTACATGGCGGGGATTTTTCGACCTGTTATGCACGTTTATGCGCTTATGTTCTTGGCGGAATCCGGTGTTCTTTATGTTTACTACTACGGTTGGGATAAGATGAAAGACGATACGTTCCTTAAATGGATCCATTGTAGTCTTTCAGTTCTTCTTAACCTCATCGGTACGGTTCTGATGTATCTGGCCAATTCCTGGGCAACCTTTATGCAGGCTCCTGGTGGAATTGATTCGGAAGGCCGTTTCCTTGGTAATATCTGGCATGTAATTCATTCCACGCTTTGGAATCCGGTTGGGGTTCACCGTATTCTTGGTAACATCGTTTTCGGTGGCGGAATTGTTGGT
>CALJGH010000168.1 GCA_938073925.1 uncultured Nitrospinaceae bacterium | reverse complement strand
CTGCCTCTATTTTCTGACAGCATTTGCCTGGAGTTGCTTCTAACAATTTGCAGGACGCAAGCGATCGATGCCATCATCCCTTTGACCAATAAGGCCATAGATTTTCTGAACACACACCGCGAAGAGTTGAGCGGGGGAAGTCGTCGGCTGTTTATTCAGGAAAGCTCTACAATCGAAATCTGTCACGACAAATGGAATCTATGGAAATTCATGGAGCTTGAAGGTTTCAATAGCCCTAAAACTTTTTTGCTGACAGAGTCCGATCCGCCAGACATCTTCCCCCTCATCGCCAAAGAAAGAAACGGTGAAGGAGGAAAAAACCAGAGCATCATAGAAGATCAACGGGATCTGGATCATTGTATGGATAAATATCCACATCATATTTATCAAGAGTTGATCCAGGGCAGAGAATTCAGCGTGGATTTGTTCGCAGATATCAAGGGAATCCCGCAGTTGGTCGTCCCGCGGGAGAGGCTGTCTGTTCGCGGCGGGGAGGTTATGATGAGCAAAATAGATATGAATGAATCTATTATAGATTCAGTAGAAGCCTTGAGCCGCAGATTAGCGTTGACCGGTCCCTGCACCCTTCAAGGGATTCTCAATGAAAATGGGACATTTTTATTCACTGATTTAAACCTGCGTTTTGGCAGCGGCTCGGTTCATACCATCGCTGCGGGAGGAAATATTCCTCTGATGATTTATCAGGAAATGGCGGGCCAGAGTTTTTTCGAGCCCTCCATTCAAAACCAATCTATCATGACGCGTTATCCCGAAAGCATTTTCCATCATTCCTGATATACTAATGAAAATTTTATTAACCACACCACCATCGTACTCTTTTGACCACTACTCTTAGTTCCAAAGATCGGCTCATTTTCGCTCTTGATGTACCCGATAAAAGTGAAGCCCAACGCCTAGTAAAACTGCTGCGGGACTCTGTAGGATGTTTTAAAGTCGGACTCGAGTTATTTGTTCGAGAAGGTCCTGATATTTTAAAATTAATAAAGGATCATTCATCCGCTGAAATTTTTCTCGATCTAAAACTCCATGACATACCTGCAACGGTTCGCGGTGCTTTAAGATCTGCAGCTAAGTTGGGCGTAAAATATATCACCATCCATTCCACAGAAGGTGAAGCGATACTCGAGGCATCGAAAGAAGTTAAAGACTCGGGCCTCGAAGTACTGGCTGTCACCCTACTGACAAGCATGGGCGAGGTACAACTGCACGATTTAGGTTCCAACCTTAAAGTAGGCGATGTCGTTTTGGACAGGGCATTGCGCGCCCGACAATCAGGATGCTCCGGAATCATTTGTTCAGGAGAAGAAATCGCATCCGTAAAACAAAAATGTGGAGATGCGTTTAAAGTGGTGGTTCCAGGCATTCGACCCGAATGGAGCCAAATTGCTTCCGACGACCAAAAACGCATCGCCACACCCGAGAAAGCTATTCAAGCAGGGGCTGACTTGATAGTAGTTGGTCGACCTATTCGTGACTCGATCAATCCTAAAGATTCAGCTTGTAAAATTGTTGCAGAAATAGAAGAGAGTGTTAAACAATAATGGAACACTTCATCTGAAACAGGAAAAACACTTGCTCGCTTTTAATTTTATTTATTTATTAAGTCTGGTTTGCTGGTTGGGAAGCATCATATTCTTTTCTTTTTTCGTGGCACCAGTGGTGTTCAAGACTCTGGATCGTGAAAAGGCGGGAGAAATAGTCGGCATCATTTTCCCCCGCTATTACAAACTGGGTTATGTTTGCGGTGCCCTGATCCTTTTAAGCTTTATGATGATTGGCGAAGTGGGCTTGAAATGGTGTGCTTGGGGCATTATGGTTCTCGGATCTGGATTGGCAGGCTTGGTAATAAACCCCAAAGCAAAAAAAATAAAAGAACAATTAAAGTCTTATCCGGATAATGAAAAATCAACTCTTGAAACAAAATTTAAAAATTTGCATTCTTTATCTGTGAAATTAAATGCCCTCGTTCTTTTTTCCGGGTTATGGTTGCTCGGATTAACAGCTTTAAATTTTCAGATCTAATACAAAATATTACGCCATGAATATTCTCGGCATTTCCGCTTTCTACCATGACTCGGCCGCCTGCCTTGTGCGCGATGGCGAAATAATCGCCGCCGCTCAGGAAGAAAGGTTCACCCGGAAAAAGCACGACCCAGCGTTCCCTCACAATGCCGTTGAGTTTTGTTTGAAAAAAGGGGGCATCCAAGTAGCCGATCTGGACTATGTCGGCTTTTATGATAAGCCCTTTATCAAGTTCGAACGAATCCTCGAAACTTATTTAGGAATAGCTCCAAAAGGAATAAAACAATACCTGTCTGCCATCCCCATCTGGCTGAAAGATAAATTATGGACCCGGGGCAACATCAGAAAAAATTTGGGTTACGGAGGGCCTGTTTTATTTTCAGAGCACCATGAATCCCATGCTGCCAGCGCATTCTTCCCATCCCCTTTTCAGGAAGCTGCCATTCTCACTATGGACGGTGTTGGCGAATGGGCTACCAGTAGTCTGGCTTTAGGAAAAGATAACAAAATCGAATTACTTCAGGAGTTGCACTTCCCGCATTCTCTAGGATTACTTTACTCTGCCTTCACCTACTACCTAGGATTCAAAGTCAACAGTGGCGAATATAAAGTCATGGGATTAGCGCCCTACGGTGAACCCAAATATTGCGATTTAATTCGCAAACATTTGATCGACCTTAAAGGCGATGGTTCCTTTCGTATGAATATGGATTATTTCGATTATCTGGGCGGAATGACCATGACCAATGATAAATTCGCGGCCGTTTTCGATCATCCGACCCGAAAGTCGGAGTCACAGCTTGGGCAGAAGGAAATGGATATTGCCGCCTCCCTTCAAGAAGTCACCGAAGAGATAATGCTGAAAATGGCTCGTCACATCCGCAAAAAAACAGGCATGAAAAACCTTTGTCTGGCAGGCGGCGTTGCCCTGAATTGTGTAGGTAACGGTAAAATCCTAAAAGAGAAAATTTTTGACAACATATGGATTCAACCCGCCGCCGGTGATGCCGGGGGAGCATTAGGAGTCGCCCTTTGTATCTGGCACCAAGTATTGGGTAATGAAAGAAAGACAAACGGCAAAGATTCCATGAAAGGTTCCTATTTAGGGCCCCAATTTAAAGAAAGTGAAATTAAAAGCTATCTCGATAGTCAGGAAATACCTTACCGACATTTAAATGAAACCGATTTATCCAAAATGGTAGCCGATGATTTAAAAGCTGGCAAAGTTATCGGCTGGTTTCAAGGAGCTATGGAGTTTGGGCCTCGATCGCTAGGAGGTAGAAGCATCCTCGGCGATCCACGCAATCCAAAAATGCAATCCACCATGAATCTTAAAATAAAATATCGCGAATCGTTTCGTCCTTTCGCTCCTTCGGTCCTAGCAGAAAAAGTTTCTGAGTGGTTCGAAATGGATTCAGAAAGTCCTTATATGTTAATGGTCGCAGGAGTAAGGGAAGACAAAAGGGTTTCCATGACAGACGAACAGAAGAAACTTTTTGGAATAGATTTATTAAATATTCCCAGGTCTCAAATTCCTGCCATCACTCACGTTGACTATTCCGCTCGCATTCAAACGGTGCATAAGGATACTAATAAAAGATATTACGACTTGATCAGCGAATTTGAAAAGGCAACTCAATGTGCAGTGCTGATCAATACTTCCTTCAATGTTCGCGGAGAACCAATTGTGTGCACCCCCGAACAAGCCTACCGTTGTTTTATGCGCACTGAAATGGATACCCTGGTTCTCGAAAACTTCGTCCTCAATAAAAAAGATCAAAAACCCCTGCAAGACGATGACGACTGGAAAAAAGAATTCGAACTCGACTAGCCCACTAGCGTGGGCAGGCTATAAGTCTATTCTTGTTTTAGCGAAATAATAACATTTGCGCTTCTGGAAATATTTTTTACCTTTGAGAGGATTTCGTAGCTGTGCCTACCTACGCTAGGACAAAATTTATATTCATCGCTTTGGCGGTTCTAGCTGTCTACAGCTATGGCTGGAAAGTGACTGAAATTAATCTAGGTGAATTGTTTCGCGATTTCCATTTAGTAAAGCCGCTTGCCAAAGAACTTGCTCATCCCGACTTGTTTACCCGTAAAAAACAAAGCCAGACAACGGAGGCAGAATTTTTCCTAACGACAGGTTCACCTGGCAACAAAACCGCAGGCAATTCCGACAAAAAGTCTGAACTGGTTTTATCTAAAAGTTCGGGGCAAATTGGAGATCGCTTGACGATAGCAGGGCTACGCTTAAAACAAAACTCCAAAGGCACCCTGTTCTGGGTCAATGAAATTGAGCAGGAATTTCCACTGGGAAATTTTACAACCGATGCAACTGGCAATTTCCAAAAAGACGTTACGGTGCCTCCAAGTGCTCGCGGAAACCGACAAACAGTTAAGGCAGTTGTAACTTGGCCCGAAGGCCCGTTGCAGGCCAGCGAAACCTTACTCCTAACAATTGACAAGATGGTCGAAACCTTGTTCCTGGCTTTGATGGCAACCACCTTCGCCATTTTAATTGCCATTCCATTAAGCCTATTGGCTTCAAGAAACCTAATGACGGGAAACTTCCTAGGAACCCTTATTTATTACAGCGTAAGAACAACACTTAATTTATTGCGGTCTATCGAACCATTAGTAATGGCCATCCTGTTTGTGGTTTGGGTCGGCATTGGTCCTTTCGCAGGAGTTCTTGCATTGGGGGTGCATTCCATCGCCGCTTTAGTAAAACTTTTCTCCGAACAAATTGAGAGCATCGATACAGGTCCTGTTGAAGCGATTACCGCAGTCGGCGCGAACCCGATTCAAGTGGTGGTGTTCGGAGTTTTGCCGCAAGTGATTTTGCCTTTTCTAGCACTTAGTTTTTATCGCTGGGACATTAATGTGCGGATGTCAACAATCATCGGTTTCGTGGGCGGGGGAGGAATCGGTTTCCTGCTGCAACAATGGATCAATCTTCTGCAATACAATGAAGCGGGCACAGCATTGCTAGCTATTGCAATAGTTGTCATCACCCTCGATACCCTGAGCGCAAAAATCCGCGCACACATCTCGGCATAACTGGGCGTAACCCACCAGCAATAAAATCTCAAAATAAAAAACATGTCTAGAAGCCTGAAGACAATTTTTTTAGTACAAAAGGAATAGACCTATTTTTACCTGGTATGGCGCCGGGGAGCGAGGTGATTGAAGATTTTTATGAATTGTTTTCCCGATTCGGGAACTTTTCGGACTTGCTTCGTCAACAGAATTTCTTTTAAGGTATAGGGGTGTCCATAATAGGTGAGGTTAGCATCACTATCGCTGGTAATGATGGTACCTTTCAAAGAAACACCCCCAAACAGCCCTTTGCTTCTGGAATAGGAATAAATTTCTCCTTGCATGAAAACATCAGCAGAGGCTTCGGCATGGCGCCCTAAAGGGCCAGCGGAAATAGCAATATCGCCCCCAAGCGTGAATTGTTCGTTCAATAAACCTTCAAGCCCTCTTTGTGACATAACGAGAAGAATCAAGTCAATCGCTTGCGCCCCGAACTGGAAACCGAAACTTCCCCCAGTGGTAAACAGAAAAGCGGGTGGACCCCACTCTCCGGTTTCTTCAGCGCGGACGGATGCAATTCCTTTTCCATAACGGGCACCCACAAAAAAACCTGCTTTCAACATGGTGGGGAACACGATTATTGCCTTAGCTTTGGATACCAGATTCATGGGAATCTGCTGGTCTGGAGACTTTTGAATTTCTTCCAAAACTAACTGTGACGTGCGGAGTATTTTCCTTTGCTTGCTAACATCTGCCCAAGCTCCGCTCACAAGAAACAGAGTAAAAACAATACCAAAAGAAATTAGTTTCATTAGACCTCCAAATTAGTTACCTAAAAACACTATAAGGAATTCATGCTTCTAATTCAACCTCCCGAAAAAATCACAAATCAAAATAAGTTTTGCTCTTTTCAGTTTACCGCTTTACCATGCGCGGTAATGACCGACGAAAACGTAGAAAAAATTTTAGGATCCGACGGATTACTTTCTGAACAGTTGGAGGGCTTTGAACATCGGCCCCAACAAATCGAAATGGCACAGGCCGTGGAAACGGCTTTCAGCGATGCAAAGCATCTCATTGTCGAGGCGGGAACGGGAACGGGAAAAAGTCTCGCCTACCTTGTTCCGGCTATTCTTTGGGCAGTGAAGAACAACAAAAAAGTTGTTATCTCTACTTACACAAAAACTCTGCAGCAACAGATACTTAATCACGACATCCCCTTTCTCCGGGAAAAGCTCGGTATTCCTTTTCGCTATGCTCTTTGCATGGGCAATGAGAATTATCTTTCCTTGCGCAGGCTGAAACGCTCTGCCCAGGCAGGACTTTTCAATAAAGCCGATGAGGAGGCGCAATGGAACGGGGTGTTCGACTGGGCAGTAAAAACCGAAACCGGTTATCGCAATGACCTTCCGTTTGAAGTCATGCCGCAAGTGTGGGAAGAGGTAGGAAGACAGAAAGATCTTTGTCTTGGAAAAAATTGCGAAACTCATGCATCCTGTTTTTATTTTAAAGCACGAAAGAAATGGTTTGGCGCACACTTATTGATTGTGAACCATCATTTATTTTTTGCGAATGTCGCAAATTCTGGGGCCGTACTACCGGCTTTTGACGCAGTGGTATTTGACGAAGCACAAAATCTGGAAGAAGCTGCTACCCAGTTTCTCGGTTTGGAAGTTTCAAACTCGAACCTTTTTTATTTTTTGGATCGACTGCATAATCCGCGCACCAAAAAAGGGTTGTTAATACGACTGGATCATCCTTTGGTTCCGCATGTGAGAAAGCTGGCAATGACCTTACGCCAGGCCATCGAATCCTTTTTCACTCATTTGCTGGAAGAGTATGGCCGAGAAGATCGGGTTCTGCGTTTTTACAAGCCGCCAGTTCTGGACAATGGAATTTATGTTCCTATGGAAGCCCTGCGAGTAAGTCTGAAATCACTGGAAACAGGATTGCATTCTGAAGAAGACCGGATCGATGCAGCAGCAGCTGCCGAAAGATGTTTTGAATTCAACAATACGTTGTCCGCAATACTCAATCAAAACTTTAACGGATATGTTTATTGGATTGAGATTGCAAAGCGGAAAAGGTTCCCACGAGTCAGCCTGCGTGGCGTTCCCATTCATGTGGGGGATGAATTACAGGTGCAGGTGTTCAACAAACTGGATCGCATTATTATGACCTCCGCCACATTGACCACCAGCAAAAAATTCGAATTTATTAAAGAGCGACTGGGATTTCAGCCCAATGAAGAATTGCTTCTTGATGCACCATTTGATTACCCCAATCAGGCCCTGCTATATGTTCCAAGTGACCTTCCTGAGCCGGGGGACAAAAATGTACCTTATGTTGAGGAGATTTCAAAACGATGCCGAGAGTTGGTTCTAGCATCCGGTGGAAAAACTTTTATCCTGTTCACCAGCTATGCTTTGCTTAATCAGGTCTATGAAAAACTAGATGAGTGGGGCCTGCCTTTCCCGTTGATTCGGCAAGGTGAGGTACCGACAAACCTGATGATAAAAAAGTTTAAAGAAAAACCATCGGTAATTTTTGGCACCAACTCTTTCTGGCAGGGGGTAGATGTTCCGGGGGAGGCATTGCAAAGCGTTATCATTACCAAACTACCTTTCGATGTCCCTAAAGAACCCTTGACAGAAGCCAGAATCGAAGAACTTCGGCGTCAACATATCGACCCCTTTTCGCATTATCAAATTCCCCGCGCCATAATCCAGTTAAAGCAGGGGTTTGGAAGGTTGATCCGAAAAAAAACCGACAGAGGTGTTGTATCCCTTCTCGACTCGAGAATCAGCCGCAGAGGTTATGGCAAACAATTCATCGATTCGCTACCGCCCTGCCCCGTGGTTACGGAAATGGATAAGGTGAAAAAGTTTTTCACCTGACAACCTATCACGCTGCGCCGGCTTTGAACTCCTGATAAACAAGATAAATTACGAAAAAATTAGAACCTGCGGCAGTAAGAAGGATAAAAACATCTAATCTGCCAAATAATGCAAAGGCAAAAAGGAGATAAATGAAATCGCGGTTCGCTAACTGATCAGAAAAAATCTCATTGCAAGACTCCGAGGAAAGCTTCTTTATTGCTTCGGCCTTCTTCCCCAATATGGATTTGCTTAATAAAATAAAGGCGGTCAGGCTTCCCAACACAGCCAGCATACCCAGATATTTAAAAATAGACTCTCCCGTTGAAAAATACAGGCCCATTCCTATTGCAAAGAACACCGAACAGTGAACAATGTTGTCGGAAA
>CALJGH010000167.1 GCA_938073925.1 uncultured Nitrospinaceae bacterium | reverse complement strand
TTTTCCAGTTTCCAGAAAGGCATCACCGAGAAACAGGTGCGCATCAAAATTCTTGTTCCATGCTTTCAAAGCTTGTTTGAAATCAGATATAGCCAGATCACGCCTATCTTGTTCCCAGTGTTGTTTACCTCGGGCATAAAGGAAACGGCTTTTATTTTTTAACTCTTCATCCCATTTTTCTTTATTGCCTCTTATAAGAGGAAGAATTTTATCTTGGTTGATTAAAATGTTCTTCCAATCCTGTTTTTTTAAATAAGCCTTGCGAAGACGTAACAAAGGCTGAGCGGCTTTCGGATTTTCACGATGTATTTTTTTAAGCAGGTTTATTTCGTCATCGGTGTGATCTGCTTCGGCATATATTGTTGCCAAATCAAACAATACAGAAATATTTTGCGGGTCTTCCGCCAGGGCTTTTTCTTGCAAATCGATAGCTTGAGATATCTTTCCTTCAGCGCAAAGGACTTTTCCTTTAAGGCTCAAGGCTTCAACATGGTTTGGAACAGCATTCAGAACTTTATCCAGAACCGTTGAGGCTTTATCGAGCCTTCCACATAAAAATAAATTTTTCGCTTTTTTATAAAAACCTTCGAGTCGACTGTGCTTTTTTTCGACTCTGCTTTTTTGTAAATCTATTTTCCAGCGAGAGAAGGAGTTTTTTAAATTGAAAGTCCATAATATTGCAACGCTGATCATCACACCTGTAAAAACCGCTGCGAGTAAGAGAATAACCGTCGGCAGTTTGAAAGTCTGATTTTGTGTTAAATGGAAGGTGGATTCATGCGGATTTAAAAATGCAATGTATATGGAAAAGAAAACAAACAGGATAGAGACAACAATATGCTTTAAGGACAAGGTTATGGCTCCCTGGTGTGTTGGGTTTCCTGGTCATCAAGAGAAGCAGCATCATTTTCTTCAATTTCACTTAGGCATTGGGTGCAAAATTCTGCGTACGGCATGATTTCTAACCGGGCTTCAGGGATTTCTGCTTCGCATTGCTCGCAGGTTCCATATTTATCTTGTGCGACTTTTTCTAATGCCGCTTCCACTTGTTTTAATTTATTCCATTCCTGCTTTTCAAGGTCTCCCTGTAACTTGCGGTCGTAGGAGCGTGCGGCATCATCACTGATATCAGCCATATGTTCTGGTTCATTCTCTTTACCGCTGATTTTTTCAACTTCGCCAATGATTTCCGCGCGAATATTTTGTAAAAGCACTTGCAACTGTTTTAATTTATTTTTTTTCATTTTTCCATCAGTGATGATAGGGATTGCTATTCGCCCACTGCCTTGATAACTGGAACATCCCCCCAAAGACGTTCGAGGTCGTAATGAAGACGGGCCTCTTTATGAAAAATATGAGCTATTAAATCGCCGAGGTCTACCACAATCCAATATCCGCCTGAGTAACCTTCAACTCCGAGGGATTTGATTTTAGCCTGATGGCATTTTTCAAGGATGGCATCTACGATAGATTGCGCTTGAACTTTTGAATTAGCGCTACAGATCATAAATGAATCTGTAAGGTCCGACCTGTTCCGCAGGTCCAGAATGAGAATATCAAAAGCCTTTTTCTCGGATGCAGCATCTACTGCTAATTGCTGCACAGTATTAAATTTTTCTCTCATTCAAGCCACTGTTGGAGGGGAATCATCCCGATAAAGTCGATGTCGCATAATATAATGATCAACGGAATGGGGCAACAAGTTTTTAACCTCTTCTCCCCGGTGAATTCGCTGGCGAATTTCTTTGGATGAAATATCAAGTGGGGATATTTGAAAAAAAGTTACCCCGGTTCCTTTCTCGATGTTTTTAAAAACTTTTACGTCCGTTGCAGAACTTGTAGCGCGATCATTCGTCGCTGAGGTGCTTAGGGTAAGTTTTTTTTTAACTGAATCTGAAACTTGTAATTCGGCACCAGGTCGAGTGCCCACCAAAATATTACAAAAATCCAGGAGCTGCGAGCATTGCTTCCATGTATCAATATCCTGAAACGCGTCTGCCCCTAATATGAGAAACATATTCCACTCAGGGTGATTTAATTGCAACTCTTTCAGAGTTGCAATGGTATAGGAAACCAGGTTCTTATTTATTTCCGCTTTATCTATAGAAAAACGAGGCAGGCCTTCAAGTGCCAGAGTGAGCATAGATAGACGATGTTCGCAAGATACCGGCTCAAGAGCTAATTTATGTGGAGAACGGTATGCAGGTATGAATACGACCTTTTCCAGATTGAAAAATCTTTGTGCTTGCTCGGCAAGATTTAAATGTCCGTTATGCACCGGATCAAAGGTACCTCCTAGCAGGCCTATTTTTTTCATAGAATCAGTCATAGCCTAAATCGTTCCATAAGATCAAGATGATCGCAAGTCACATTAAGTTTTCGCCTAAGAAAAAATCAAATAAGACCGGATTTTTACAAAAATTGTCCTTTTATGCAATTTTTCACTTGATCTTGGGCGTGAGAATTATATGAGCTTCTGTAATATATTATTTTTATTTGAGTTATAATGGCCTAATTATATTTTCAGAAAAAGGCATAAAGTTTGCTTTATCAAAAACCAAAAGCACCAAAACGTTTATAGTACCTAACTTGGTTAATTAATTTACGGGAGAAAAAAATGCTATCGAGATTTAGAAATGTTAAGGGTGAAAAGGGTTTTACTTTGATTGAATTGCTGATTATTATCGCTATTATTGGTATTCTGGCGGCCATCGCAATTCCACAATACGGTGCTTATAAAGATCGAACTTATAACTCAGATACTCAGGCTTCTTTGCGTAATTTGTTTGTAGCCTGTAAGGCTTTTTGGGCAGACAATGGTGTTACGGGTAATTGTACCGCAACAAGTGTTACCAATGAGACTTATGGATACACCGATTCTGCCACCGTTACCATTACCGATGGTACGGGTACGGAGACAGCCTTTACAGCAACAGCTATAAATAGTGCAGGTGGCAATGCCGCAGTTTATGGTGTTGACGCCGCTGGAACCATTTCTGCACTTAAATAATGATTTGATGATTCCCTCCTTCGCCAAGTGTGAAGTAGGGAATTTTTTTACCTCTCAGTTAAGCTGGGACCAGGCAATCACAGCATCGAATTTTCTTATGTTCCTGTAGGATTAAAAATGGGAACTTATATCAGCAGTTTTGCATTAATCTTTATAGTACTTTTATTTTTTTAAACAGACAAAGATACGACAATGAAACTGGTTACCCTGTTACCTTCAGCTACGGAAATTATTGCAAGGTTGGGGT
>CALJGH010000166.1 GCA_938073925.1 uncultured Nitrospinaceae bacterium | reverse complement strand
CCCGTTCATCTATCTCACGTAAGTATTCAACAAGGTTCACTATGCTCTGACATAAGGAGTACTTAACTTGGTAATAGTTTTATTAGAAGAGTGAGGAAAAGTTAACCAAGGTTTAAACTGAAGTTTAACTTCTTGATTACTTCAAGCTGTCTCTTGGCTTCTGCAGGTTTCCCATAGATAAAATAACTAGTAATACCTAAGCCTACCTCTATGTAAAACATCAGGTTATTTTGAAGTTTTTTAGGTAAAACTTATGGGTATTTTGAGTAACTGAGGATGTCTGGAGGAATACTTTGTTACTAAAATGTGAGGGGGTATATGTATAGGTAGCTAAAGAAAGTTACCCCCGTTGGCCTATTGAAATACTTCCAGCCATACCTTAAAAGAACCAAATGACTCTTCAAATGCTAGCCACAGTGCTAGCCATAACAACAAATGGGCTACAGCCTAAACTATAACCCAGTGTTTTATATGGAGCCAGCGGGCGGAATTGAACCGCCGACCTACTGATTACGAATCAGTTGCTCTACCCCTGAGCTACGCTGGCATTTATATTGGTGGGAGTTTAAAAGGGGTACTTTAACCGGATTGAGCTTTAAAAATCAACCGCAAATCTACTTCGTGAGCCTCTGGATGGCAAAGCAAAACCCCTGAATGTGAATCACCCGACCCTCCTTGAGAAGGAGGGAGAAAGCAAAACCATATGGATCGCCGCGTTCTCTCCGGTCACTCGCGATGACGGTAACTCATACTTTAACTTTGCTTAGCTTCGTGGTCTTCCTGATTCCATCCACCGTCCGGGCCACAACGGATGCAGCGGATTTGTTTAAACATTTCCTCCCAATCCGCATCGGTAGCAACATAGTCTAAAATGCAGCGAAGTGCTTTCGACTTATCTCCCAAGCGGTATTTGTCGCTGGCAAATTCGAGCATTTTTACCAAATCTTCCTGCACTTCAAATTCAACTGAAATCTTTTTCCCTGCCATGTTTTTCCCTTTCAACGTTTAATTGGGTTGCCAGTTTTCCATTCGATAGGCAGAATCCCAAAACATCCATTCCAACCGAGTCGATGTTACAAAAGCTTCTTCCATTTGTTGTAGCTGCTTACTATTCGCATCTTTGGCGACACGATCTGTTAAGTCTATCGCACTTTTTACCACGTCTTGAAATTCCTCGCCCGAATACATATCAATCCATTTCTGATACGGATTTTGCGCAGCCGAATTTTTATGTATATGCAATCCTACTTCTTGATATATCCAGAAACAGGGCAACAAAGCCGCTAGGGATTCTTCATAGCTGCCATGTATTGCTTTCGAGATCAAAAAGTTGGTGTAGGTGAAACATCCCGGAGCTTTTTTAACATCCAGTTTTATACCGTAAAAGTCGAAATAGAATTCGTGCAGCCCACGCTCTGCGATGATCGCCCCTTTTGAAAAATCGAGAAGCAAGACAAGGTCATCGGGGCTGGTAGCGCGAGAAGCGGCAACTGCAAGTGCACGGGCAAAATCCACTAGATATAAGGAGTCTTGCTTCATATAAAACTGGAATTTCTCCTTGGCAAGCGTCCCGTTTGCCAGTTCTTGATTAAACGGATGCTCCAGAATAGATTTGTATATAGGTTTAATCGCCTTCCAGGCAGATTCAGAAAAAGACATACTGTTATTATCCCCAAGTATTATAAAAATGCATTACGGGTCCTTTACCATGACCCAAGTTTTTATCTGCACCGGCTATAAGAGCTTGTGTGAGATAAGTTTTTGCTTCTTTAACGGCATCTTCTAAATTATAAGACCGAGCGAGAAAAGCCGAGATAGCAGAAGAAAATGTGCAACCGGCTCCGTGTAAATTTTTAGTATCAATTCGTTCTTGTTTTAGCCACTGTGGTTCACCGCCTTCAACAACCAAGCAATCGTCGCTGGTACGAGCCGACAACGCTCCCCCTTTCACAACGACGGCCTTGGGACCTAATTTATTTAGATCAACCGCTGCCTGTTGCATGGACTCAAAAGATTCAATCGAGCAACCCAACAACGCCTCCGCTTCAGGTATGTTTGGTGTGATTATTGTTGCCAATGGAAACAGCTCATTTTTGATGGATTCAATAGCTTCTTCCTGTAACAACCGATCACCGCTCTTTGCGAATATCACCGGGTCGAGTACGGTGGGACATTCTTTAATTTCGCGGAGGCATTTTGCCACGGTTTTAATGACAGGAGTGTTGAAAAGCATACCTATCTTGATAGCATCGACACCAATATCATCCAATATGGAATTCATTTGTTTTTCTATAAACTGCGGATCAATTTCCTGAATACCTTTTACGCCTTGTGTGTTCTGCGCCGTCAATGCAGTGATGACCGACATACCATAACAACCCAGCGCAGAAAAGGTTTTAAGGTCTGCCTGAATTCCGGCGCCGCCGCTGTTATCTGACCCTGCTATTGTTAAAGCACGGTAATAATTCATATCCTGGAAATTTTTTAAAAGTTTCTTAATGATTTAATGCGTCGCATTAAAGATGTGGACCAAGCCGCTTTAATATTTTTAAGATCCATTTCTGCTTCTTCAATTTGCGAAATACCCAAGTCGCGTTTTTCTATTTTGAAAAATATTTCTGCTAAATCAACACGGATTTGAATTTCTTCTTTTCTGTGCTCAATATATTTTGCAATCGCTAAAGCCTGTTCAAGGCATTCGATCGCTTTCTCCCATTGTTCCAGCTTTCGGTAATTGAGGCCGATGCCAACCAGCAACTCCAACTGTTTATCGTCATCTTCCAATTCGCGGTAACTTTCAAGGGCCTTAAAGTAGCAATCGATTGCATGTTCTATTTTTCCTTGTTTCACCAATACAAATCCGATGCCGTTATAAGAGGTGCCTACATAAGCATGTAATCCTTTAGATTCTGCAAGAACTCGTTGTTCTTCATAATATTTTTTTGCTAGATCTATGTTTCCAGAGACGGCATATGCATCTCCCAAGTTTGCGAGCAAATCACAGACTTCTTCAAAATTTTCAAATTCCCGGGAAATGTTTAATTGTTCTTGAAAATATTGGATTGCTTTGCGAGTTTGCCCCAGTCGGGAATAGGCAAGCGCAAGTGCCGACAACGCATTTTTTTCAGCTTCTCTATCGGCGATCCCACGCGCTTTTTGCAGAAAAATAGTTTCCGCTTCGATCATCTTTCGCACTTGCAAAAAGTCAGACGATTCTAAATCGACTTTATTATTTTTGGGATTACGGCCATCGATTTCTGCCAATCGTTGATAATTGACTTCCACCGACTCTGTCAACTTTCCTTTGACCTCTTTAATAAAGCTGAGTTCTTCTTCCAAATGCTCGTGAAGATTTTCTATGTCTTCAGCCCAGAAAACCGTTCGCAAATGATGCAATCTGCAATCGAGCAACTTCTTTAACGCACCCGGTACGTTGTTCTTTTCTGGTAGCTTTGCATCGTCGATCAATATAGGAACAATCAAAATATCTTGATTCATTGCCGAAATTATTTCAAATCGGATTTGTTCATTATCAATAAGATTGTAGGCAGAAATGTCTTCTTCGGGGGGAGATGGGTCGGCGCACACGACAACGATCAATACATCGCAGCCTTCAATTTGAGTTTTAATTTTTTGCTTTGAAATGTTCTGGTTGTAGTCTGAAACTTTACATTCTGCTTCTAAAAAGGATTCGCTGTGATGAGCAATTTTATGTGAAAAAGTTTCTGCTAGTGGGGAACTTGAGCTGAAGTAGATTGACGACACGTTTTAATCAGTTTTAAGATTATTGAAATGCCCGACTTTTATTTCAACCCTTGGGGGAAAATATTTTCAATGTTTTCAGGGAAGAAACCAGAGAATCTGAAAAATTGTCCGATAAAATTTGTAATTCTTCTTTTTGTTTGTCTTTAATTGCAGATTCCAACCTTTGATAAATGTTGGCAAGATCTTTCGCGCCAATACTTGCTGCCGATCCTCTTACCGTGTGGACCTATCTCGCCGCCACGAGTGTTTCTCCATTCTCCAATGCCTTTTTTATTTCTGCCAATGTGCTCTAATTGATCAGGTAAAATTTCATCAAAATTTTCTTGTATATTTCCGCATTGCCTCCCGCGATTTCGAGACCTTCTTTTATTTCTATTCCTGCTAGATCAGGAAATTCACCCTCCACCCGTTAGTTGATAGTCGGAGCATCGCTTTGGGTCTCACTGTTTTTTTATTTTGAGAAATCCATTTGTCCAATAAAGATAATAATTCCGCTAATTTAAAAGGCTTGGAAATATAATCGTTCATTCCCGCATCGATTCATTTTTTTCTGTCTCCCGAGATTGCATTTGCAGTCAATGCAATAATGAGAATGGAGTTACCCATTTTCCGAATTTCCCGAGTGGCTTCATATCCATCCATAATAGGCATTTGGCAATCCATCAGCACGCAGTAAATATTTATTTATCCAACATCTCTAAAGCTTCCT
>CALJGH010000165.1 GCA_938073925.1 uncultured Nitrospinaceae bacterium | reverse complement strand
ACCATGTTCATTTGCCTATTTTCCGGCTATCAACTTGTCCACTCGGCGGGAGGCCAATAGGTCAGGACTCGAACTGTTAGGAAAATGATTCATGCATAATCACAAGAATTTTATTTGTCTAGAGGGAAAAAGGGAAAGGCTATTATAGGAACAAGCCAAGAAACCTATTTTTGTTTTATGGGCACAGACCTATTGGCCCCACACCGAGTGGGGAAGGTTGAAACGGTGGACGAGTTCGCCACCGTAGTAACCGGTGCGGAGCACACAAGAAAGACCCGCCGCAAGGGCTAGAAAGTAAACCACTCGACCGAATGGGCTTCGGAAGTAACGGGAAACAACTATCGCAATAAAGAAAGTACCTGCAGTTAGAAAAGCAAAACGCAGGTGACCGGAAAGAAAGTCTTTGAATTTTTCTGTATTGTTCAGGCTCAACATCCCCAGAAACCCCACCAGTAAAACGGGGAAGATACACCAGAACCCTAAACGCGTGTTGAATCGACCTGCTGTTGCAACCACTTCATCTTTTCTTAAACTGCCATAAATTTCAAACACCACACCGCTGGTTAATAATGCAACGGGGAAATGAACAATTAAGGGATGGAGCTTTGCAAAAAATATCATTTAGATTTTGTGGGTTTTTTACTACTACTTCTGCGTCGATCAAGCTCTGCCAACATTATGCCCGCCGCTACGGAAACGTTTAAGGATTGCATATCACCTTTGCCTGGAATGGTTACAAGAGCATCACAACGGCTTTTTACGCGGTCTGAAAGGCCTTCGTGTTCATTGCCAAGCACCAGCACAGCAGGAAAACGAATTTTTGCCGAACTTAAAGATTCCTTTACATTTGGGTCCGCGCCCACTACGCACCAGCCTTGTTCGCGACAATCTCTCAGCGAAGAAGACAGGTCGCTGCTATTATAAACCGGGACCGACTCCCATCCTCCTTCTGCCAATCTTGCAGCGGAAGGAGTGATGCCCGTCACCTTTCCCGTACCAGGAATTATCAAACCGTGCACTCCAAAATAAGCGCAGCTTCGTATAATCGCACCCTGATTATGAGGATTGTCGATGCCATCGAGGGCCACCACCATTCCGTTCTCAGGAATACTGCCGCGAATTAATTTATGCACCGACCCACAAGTACGAGGACGCACCACCATGACAATTCCTTCGTGATGCATTGCCGATGCCACTTTGTTTAATGATTCTTGATCCAACTGACGAAATGGAAGCTTATTTTCCGCACACCAGGATTTTACTTCTTTCAACTCTGTTGCTCGGGCGCGACTGAAAAATAAGCGTAGCAAATTTTCAGGACGTTTTTTAAACGCACTCATGCAAGCGTTCCAACCATAAAGAGTAAATTCTTCCTGCTTTTTATGTTTTGCCCTATCCCCATCGGAATGGGTCTTCTTAAATATTTTCGGTTCTTTATCGATCAAAATTATTTACTCACAAAAAAATTTAGGGGTAAGAAGGGTTCTCTAGATATCAACCCCCTATGTCCCTCTTGTAAGGAGGAATTATAAATAAACCCTTTGCCAAAAACAAAACAGTCAAAGTTCGCCCAACCCAGCTCTGACGTATTGCCCCGACGGCGAGTGGTTGGTTAGCCGTGGCCGCCCATCATAAATTCTTCGTCATCATCAAAGCGGAGAGGTTGCTCGTTTTGAAAGAATTCTTCGACCTTTTCCATTACCTCGGCGGTGGTTATACACTCGAACATACTCTTACGAAATTTTGCGGCTCCCTTATTTCCAAACGCAAGCCAAGCTGAGAACTTTCGCAATAAAATAAGTGAAAAACGCGTGTCGTAATGTTCGCTTAAACTATTTCGATAGCGGTGGATTATTTTGAGGCAAGAGCTATCGTTACTCAACCCGATACACTCATTAAATATTCCGGGATTACGCAAAGCGCCTCTGCCTATCATAACGGCATCGACTTTTGATTCCTGCAATCTTTTCTTTGCTTGCTCAGCGCTACGAATATCTCCATTACCGATGATAGGAATTTTTGCTTCCTCTTTAACCTCTGCCATTAAGCCCCAATTGGCTTTACCCTCATAGCCCTGAGCTCGAGTGCGCCCATGTATCGCCACCCATTCACAGCCTGAATTGTAAGCCGCCTTGACGCATTCGTGTACCGTCAGTTCTTCTTCATTCCATCCGGTACGCATTTTCACTGTAAGGGGAAGTCGAATGCCTTTTTTTATAGTATAAAGAAAATTTTCCAGATAGGCCGGGTCGCGTAGCAATGCGGCTCCGCAACCTTTTTTAACTACCTTCTTAACCGGGCAACCCAAGTTGATATCGATAAAATCTGCGCCGGTTGACTCTACAAACTCAGAGGCTCGGATAATATCTTCTGCCGATTCACCAAATAATTGAATGCCGACAATGGATTTGGAGTTTGCATGAATCCGCATCATTTTTCGGGTTTTCTCCGAGTTGTAGAAAAGTCCTTTAGCAGAAACCAGCTCAGAGATTAAAACACCTGCACTCATTTCATCCATCAGCTGTCGGAAACAAACATCGGTGATACCCGCCATAGGTGCCAACCAGAATGGATTGCGCGCCTTGGCAAACAAGCCTTCCGTTTTTTGCGAAAGGTTTTCGTGAGTGGGATGGGGTGGGGTAAAGGTGTTCATTGAGTTTATATTTTTGCTATTTTTAATAAGGATTCAAAATGCGCAGGTGGCTCAACTTTAAATTCCATTGTCCGGTCAAAGCATTGGAACTCGAGACTCCAAGCATGTAAACCATATTGATAGTTTCCTACGGTTCCTTTTCCATAAATCAGATCATTATAAATGGGCAGTCCACAACTTGAAAGATGAACCCGAATCTGATTTGTTCTTCCTGAAAGAGGAGTAACTTTTAAAAGCGATTGTCTCTTATTGGAAGCAAGCCATTGCACTTCTGTTTTTGCCGATTTCGCATTTGTTATCTGATCACCGACACCTCTATGCGACCCCTTTAAAACCCCAATGGGCTCATCAATACAAAATTTTTCCGTCTCAGGCTCCCCTTCTACTAAAGCAAGGTATTCCTTTTTTATTCGGTGGCTCTTAAATTCGTTCATCAGAGTGCCTGCTGCTTCGCGTGTCCGCGCGAATACGATCACACCTGTGGTCGTCGCATCCAGTCTTTGTACTGGCCTTGGAATTTCTTCTGGATACCACTGCTTCAAAATTTCCGTCATGCTATTTTGAAAATACCGTCCACTGGGGTGAACAGGAATTGGAGCCGGTTTATTGAATACCCGTATATGCAAATCCTGATAAATAACTTTCAACCTGCGGTCTGCAGGTGGCTCTTGCCGCACACCAGCATGAGTAATAATTTGATCCCCTTCTTTCAGAATATAACCTGTCTGCGCAGTCACGCCATTTACCGAAATATTTCCATTTTCTATTTGAGCGATCCATTCTTGCCTGGACTGATATGTAAAACGGGAAGAAAAATATTCTTCAATAGCAAATCCGTAATATTGCGGCGAAGGAAAAGATTTGTAAATCTGCTGGCTTGCTGCGGGTTGGAATAATGTCTCTGCCATCAGGTTAGACCAAGGTAATATAAAAATATGGATCACCGCGTTCCCTTTGGTCGGTCGCGATGACGTTACGCTCTATAGTAAAAAGCTCAACCACTTGCTTTAGTTTTCTGGGTATCGACGCGGTTTGCCGCTTAATTCCATTGGGGATTTACTGGAGCTTGCAAGAGATACTCGTAATCTTTACCGAGAGAGCGCACCACATTTGCCCAGATTCCGTCTTCATTATCCTGAAAAACAAATTCACCGCAAGCGGCAGAGGTCAACCAACTGAGCCGGGTCATTTCTTCTGCCAATTGTCTGACGCCCCAACCTGAGTACCCTAGATAAAAACGGATATTCTTTTCCGGATTTTTAACACGAGTCATTAAATTGTCCAGCAACTCCCAACTCATTCCCAGATAGACATCCTCGCAAATGGATTCCAATTCGGGTAAAGGTTCTTCGGAATGACACAGGTAAAATACTTGTGAAGGCGAGACCGGACCGCCTAAATATATTTTCCCGGAAGGAAACTCGGTCATACCCATTTCCGCAAATACTTCCTTGGCGTCTATGGGGGCGGATCGATTGATCACCAGACCAAAAGAACCTTCATCATCATGGTTACACAGCAAAACAACTGTGCGCGAAAAATTGGGATCTGGTAATACCGGATTGGCGATCAGGAAATATCCCTTGCCATATTCCTGGTTGGACGGTTCTGGCATGACGCAGTTACAAGTTTAAGGATTGAAGTTTTTTGAAATTGGGTTCTACCTTGGCTTCCTCTTTTCCTTCGGAGGAGGCGAAGTTGTTGTCCAAAGCAATACTTACCAGCTCGGGAAACTTTGTCGAGAGAGCCAATGCCATAATTCCTTCATCACCGATTTCGTTCTGCGCCAGATCTAGATCCTCCAATTTTGCTAATCCGTTATCCCTTGCCATTATTTTTGCACCTTCATCTTTTATAACGTTCCGGTACAGGTTGAGCGACTTCACTTTTTGTAGAACTTTAGATCGAATAAGATGGCGAACTCCTTCCGGACCAATATCGTTACCGCCTAATTCTATCCAATTGACCTTGGAAAACAATTCAGCTTCTGCGAGCAGTTGTACGCCTAAATCACCTATACGGTTTCCCCCCAGATTCAGTCGGCGCACTTTTGCTACACGCTCGTCGCGAGTGATAATGGTCATCCCATTTTGACCTACACAATACCCCTTCAGGCTCAGTTCTTTGCCGTCTTCACTCAGAGTCTCTCCAACGACTTTTTTCATGGCCTCCTGCAGTTTGTCGCCTGTCAAGGTACAAGGTTCTGCAGGTTTATAAATATCAAAATGTGTAATGGAAGGCATTTATACCCCTTTATTTTTGGAATAGCGTTAACCTTTAATAAATATGAAATTAACAGGCCTAGCGCTTAAATATGATTAAAAAAAGCCAATAAAAAGAACTAATTCGATTGGAAACAGGCTATTATAAGCTTGACAGAAAATCAATTATATTTTAGATTTCAAAGTTTCACTCAAAGCTTGAGTAAGTCAACTAATCCATTTGACTGGCAACCGCGATAAGTGGCGAAATTCTATTAATTTGTGAGTAATTTTAGCTAGAGGGCAATGGTATGAAACTTGATTTTGATAAAATGGGCGGTCTGGTCCCAGCAATAATTCAAGATGCGGAAACTGGGAAGGTCTTAATGCTCGCCTATATGAACACCATTGCCTGGGAAAAGACCCTGGAAACTGGAAAAGCATGGTTCTACAGCCGCTCACGGGACAAACAATGGATGAAGGGGGAAGAAAGCGGCAATGTCCAAATTGTGAAAGAAGTGTTTGTCGATTGCGATGACGATACCGTGCTCTTGAAAGTAGAACAGGTAGGCAAGGCCGCCTGTCATAAGGGTTACACCAGTTGCTTTTTTAGAAAAGTTGATGGCGATGTAGAAATCGTAGAAGAAAAAGTATTCGACCCGGAAAAAGTTTATAAAAAATAAATTAACTAATTAAGAAAGAGATTAATCCATGAGCGGTAAAGTATTAAAACTAGGAATTCCCAAAGGCAGTCTCGAAGAAGCCACAGTAAAACTTTTTGCCCGGGCGGGTTACAACATAAGAATTAAAAGCCGTTCTTATTTCCCCAGCATTGATGACGATGAAATTGAGTGTATGTTGATTCGCGCTCAGGAAATTGCGCGCTATGTAGCAGATGGAGTTCTTGACGCAGGCCTGACCGGTAAAGACTGGATTATGGAAAACCGCGCTGATGTGGAAGAAATAGCACCACTGGTTTATTCCAAAGTCTCAGCACGACCGGTTCGCTGGGTTCTGGCTGTACCTAACGACTCCTCCATCAAAACAGTTAAAGACCTGCAAGGAAAGCGGATTGCTACTGAAGTCATCAATCTGACAACAGACTGGCTGAAAGGCCATGGGGTGACTGCCAGCGTTGAGTTTTCATGGGGTGCTACAGAAGTCAAAGCTCCCAAGCTGGTCGATGCGATTGTTGAAGTGACCGAGACCGGGTCGTCTCTCAAAGCAAACAATCTGAGAATTGTCGATACCTTAATGGAATCCACAACGCGCTTTATAATGAATAAGACGGCAAACCAGGATGCCTGGAAACGCAATAAAGTCGACCGCCTGGTAATGATGTTGCAAGGTGCTATGGCGGCAAACGGCAAGGTGGGGATAATGCTCAACGCGCCGAAAGACAAGCTGGATGAAATCACAAAGATTTTTCCTTCTGATAAAAAGCCAACGGTCTCTGAGTTGAACGATCCAAAATGGGTAGCTATCAATGTGATTCTCGAAGAAAAACTGGTACGGGATTTTCTTCCCGATCTTAAAAAAGCCGGCGCGGAAGATATCGTCGAATATCCATTAAACAAAATCATCCACTAACCACTAGGCGTGGGGCCAATAGGTCGATACCCGAAAAGCAAAGGCCTTTTATTATAGGAACATGCTTCCCTCATAGTGGGTTGCGAGCCACTTTCATTTTTGGGCAAACGAATACCATTGTGCTTCTGGATTAAGTTTGTCAAAAGGGGCTTCCCGCCCTGCATTCCCTATGCAAGAAAATACTAAATCAGAAAAACCAGAAAACTCAGACACTCCGGAAGAAGAGGGAAATGCCTCTGATACCCCTGAATCATCTGAAGATGAGACTCTGTTTGAAGAGCACGAGGGAGAAGTCCTTCCCGCAGAAAGAAAAAAGCATAGCGGTTGCGGATTCCTTATCTTCATCCTTTTGCTTTTAACGGGTGGTGGCGGTTATTTTTATTATACCAACCAGGTTCCGCCCCAAATTATGCAGTGGATTGAACCTTTTATTGGGTCGCAGCCGAAACAACACGCTCAAATC
>CALJGH010000164.1 GCA_938073925.1 uncultured Nitrospinaceae bacterium | reverse complement strand
CTTAATATTGCTGCATCAACCATAGGTGGTAATCTAGCAGTAACAGCCGGAGACTCAATTACTGATAGCGGAGTTATAACAGTCGGTGGTACAGCCTCTTTTACTACTGATACATCTGATAAGCTTATTACTTTAAATTCTCAAAATGCTATTACTGGACAGGTTACGTTTGATACAACGAGTACTGGAGGAGACGTTTATTTGGATAACGGAACCACAGCTATTTCATTAGGTACAATTTCGACGGGCGATATAGGTGGAGACTTGACACTTTTAACTGATGCTGATCAGACTATTTCAAATGCAATTACCTTAAATGGAAGTGGGGCAGATCTTAGCATTACAGTAGATAACTCTAATTCTTTGACTATTCAAGCAGCTTTAACAACTAATGCAGGAGATATTACATTATCTGGTGACGATGATGTGATTTTTACAGCGGCGGGTGATTTGACAAGTGTTAATGGAGATATAACTGTTAGGGCAGATGATGATTCGACGTCGGATGCAGAATCAGGCGGCGCCCTGACCATGGTCGATGGTACGGTTTTCAATGCTGGGTCGGGAACGATTACCGGAATTGCGGATGAAGATATAACTTTGGGCCAAATGACAACCACCAATTCAACAACCTCCGCAATTACCTTAAATACTACCAGCGGCAATATTCTTGATGGTGGTGATACCAATGAAGATCTGACGGCAGCAAGCGGTACGGTTGATATTACTACTGGAGGCGGAACTTTTGGTACAACTGCAAATGATATTGAAATTACTTCGTCAGCTCTTACTAAAACCGGTGTGCCGGTTACGGTTGTGACTTCGACATCCGAAGAAACTTTATCAGGATCAACAGAAACGGTGGGTGAAGCTTCAGTTGATCAGACAATTAATATAGTAGAAAACCTTATAGGTACTGTCGAACAAGGAAATCAGATTGTAGCAGGTAATAGTGGTTCAACAGTGTCTGCTGGAGTAAACACAAATCAGCCTGGAAGCGGCCCTTTTATTGTGGATGTTTATTCCGAATCCTATGAGCTTGTAAAAACTGAGGTTGGAGATACACAAATTGCACCAGCAATGAAACAGCTGAACGATCTCTGGTTGGATGACGAAGATAACTAGCAGGTTGAAAGAATGGCCTCGACAACTTTTTTTAATCCTTTACCATCAATACACTTTTTTCCTGCCATACTCATATCCTCAAGATTCTTTCTGCCCAATTTAAATATTTCAGTTAAACGATTTTCGTCCCATGACTTTGTGCCACCTAGGTTAATCGCTGCACCTACTTTTTCTGCAAATTCAGCTTTTTCTTCTTGATGAGGTGCTTGGTTGATAACAATTGCGGGAGTTCCCACAGACATTGCTTCATGTAATGTCACACCCCCTGAACAAAAAACCACATCATGGTTTGCAAGTATGCTTGCCATATCTTGAACATATTTTAAAATTTTAATCGAATTATTTTTTTTTAATTCATCTTGATTTTTAAATCCAGGTCCTAAAATAATGGTGGTTTCAATATTATTGGGAATGTATTTAACGACCTCGAGGCTAATATTGTGTGGGTCGGTTCCCCCGAAAGTAATGAGTAGAGACTGGATTTGATTAAAAAAATCTCTTTTTTTTGTGTGTTGTTTTTCAAAGTTTGGCCCCAAAACTGAATAACTCAGGCCAAATAAGGTTTTTACTTTTTGAGGAATATTTTTAGAATCATCAGGTCTTAAATTGCAGTCGATTAACAAGTCAACTTGTTTTCTCCCTTCCCCTTGATCTTCAAAGCTTATTACCTTTAACGATTGTTTTTTTAATTCATGTATAAACGAAATCGTTGTGTCTTGAATATCAACAATGGTTGCATCGGCATTATCTCTTTCTTTTATTAATGAAGTATCAAAGTCTTCAACTATTAAGTAAGGAAAATGGTGTTGTTCTATAATATCTCTGGCAGTTTTAAACTTGGGTATGTAGAAAAAAATATCAGCATTTTGGGCTCTTAGTTCATTGGCGATATGAATTTGCCGAATCAAGTGTCCCAGACCTTCAGTGAGTGAGGCTTTGCAAAAAATATTAATTTTTAGCATTTAGTTCAAGCCTGTTTTTTTGAATTTATATTTATTTTTCTTAGGATTTCGTGGTCGGAAAACAGAGTGTTTACTTTTTCTTTTTTTCTAGATTTAAGAGCCGCAGGCATTCTTTTTAAAGCCATAAAAAATGCGATCCAAAACCGGCTTTTGAATTTAAAAAGATCGCATATAAGAAATAGGGGAATGAAAAACATAAACTGAAGAGTTAATGAAGAGTCTAAAATATTTTTCCATACAAATAGATAATTGTTTCGTGCCGAGATTAATTCGATGCTTCGCTTTTTCTCTTGCTTGGTGATTGTTGATTGGACTTTATGATAGGCGATTGATTTTGGCTCGTAATGAACTTGCCATCCTCTTTTAAGAGCTCTGTAAGAGAGGTCTATCTCTTCATAGTACAAGGGATGATAAAGGTTGTCGAATCCACCTAACTCTAAATAACGTTTGCGATCAACCATAAATGCTCCTCCGCAAGCAAATAAGGTTTGGCTGTCATCATCGGGTTCTTTCTCGTAGAGATAAAAATGACCGTTTCTAAAATAACCTCCTCGGTTTCCATAAAGAAAGGTTTTTCCGTCAAATCCAAAAAACTTTCCGCTTACGGAGAATACATCTCCTTTTTTAAAATGTTCGACTAGATGAAAGAGGGCATCTTCATCCAGTTTAATATCATTGTTCATGGGCATGACCAACCTGGATTGCGTTTGCTCTATGCCGTAATTGTTTGCTCTCTGAAATCCTAAATTGACAGGAGTTTTAACTCTTCGGACATCTGGAAACTCTTGTTCAAGAACCGCCAAACTGTCATCGGTGCTACAGTCATCGACAACCATGATTTCATATAGGCGCTTGGAGTCGAAGGCGACGGCTTTTAAAACGCTGGGTAGGCATTCGCGTAGTAGGTCTTTGCCATTCCAGTTGGTGATGATTAAGGTGATATCTGGATTATTCATGAAAGCATTTGTTGGACTATTTTAGCGATTTCTATTTCCCCGTTTAGTGGGACTTTATTCTTAACGGTTAATTTTAGGGCTTCCTTGATGGGTTCCTGCCAGTCTCCCTGCTTAAAAGGCGTACTTTTCACGATGATGCCTATTTGCCATTTTTGAAGGTATTCACGAACAGCTTCAAATTCATAAAAATCGTCTCTCTCGCAAGTAATTACCGGTTTATGGTTCGCAAAGGATGTGGCAAGTGTGGAATAGCCACCTTTGGTGAGTGTTATATCCGAGCTGGCTATCAAATCGTGATACGAGAATTTATCATCGATAAAGTGTACATCCGGATGTTTAATGGGATCGCGAGTTAAAAAAAGGCAGTCTTTATTGTTTCTCAGATTACTCCAGTTTACCGAGCGGGTTCCATGTTCTCCTAAATAAATAAAAATGAGTTTTTTATTTTCTGCCGATTTTCCGAGAAAGGAGATGAGATCGTTTCTTATGTTTTTTCCATTATTGGCGATGAACCCGACTTCTTTTTTGTGATTGATTATTTGATTGTCCAAATGGCATTGCGGCAGAATTTGTAAGGTGGAGTGTGAATACTCTTCAGCTAATGATTGTATCAGATGCGTCTCGTTTTTTGCTTCTGGGAAATGGGAATAAATATCATACCAGGTAAAATTTCCTATGAGTATTGTGGGTATTTTTAAATTCCCTGCTGCCTTCATTGGCAAACTTGCAACATCGGAAATCACAAGGTCTATCTTATTGTCAGTCAACCATGTTTCTTCTTCTTTTAATCTAGCACTTGCAAAAAATAATTTGAAGTTGCGAAAAGATTTTTTCGTATCAATTTGTAAGGAATCTGAATGCTGACAACCAGCATCAACATTTTGTTGAATGTGATTGAAATTTTGTGACAATTCTTTTTTGAAAAAATCGCAGGTTATTGCTGATTTAATTAAAATATTGTAGGAAGGAATGAGTTGCCTTAAAACCGGGATAGAGCGAGATGCATGCCCATAACCATGGGCGCTTATGTAGTAAGCGATGCGTTTGATCTTGGCCTCTGTTCAGGAGTGCAGTTTTACTCTTTTTTGGGCTTGTAGTCGAACTGGCAAAGTTTTCCCAAGTTGGCAAAGAGATTGCTCAACTTTAAATCGACATATTCTTTTCGACTTTCCCAAGGGATCTTATCGAACTCGCAAGCGGTTTGAATGTAGTCGACGCGCCCGAAGCGAATGAAAAATTGGGCGAACCAACATTTTTTCATTTTATACACCCATTGCTTTTCGTCTGCTTTTTTATGTTCGAGAAGGAAATGCCTCCATGTATGAGTAGTGTCCACTTCGGGTTGGTGATTTTCAATGAAAGTTTTAAATGGATTGTCAGAGGCTTTTTCTTTTTCTATTAACTTGTCCCTTTGGGGTTGTTTCCATTTGGCCAAGGCAGAGATGATGGCTGCTCTTGCTTTATCCATTCTGATATTAGCTTCATCCATGACATTGTGTGCGTTGTATATAAAGCACGCAACTAAAGTCATATATTGTTCTTCTTCTGAAAGTTCATCTCCATTTTCATATCCCCAAATATCCATGAACTTTTCTCGGATGATATTTTTATCGACATCGGCATTTTCAACTTGCAGAAGATCAAGGATGGGATCGACTCTTTTTCCTGCATTATCTCTTGCTTCGTCAACAGTTGTGTCTTGGTTGTTTTCTTCTGTCATAATTTTATTTTCAGGGCGAAATACCCATCTTTCGATTTAAAGGATTTGGCTATATAATTTAAGCTTCTAAAATATCATAATCGGGTTTAAGGTAGCAAGAGGGCAATCTATTCAAAATGAAAAATATGGGTTTCGACATTGTAGTCATAGGTTCAGGGGTGATTGGGCATAGTATTGCCTACCGTTTGAAGCAGGAAGATCCACAACTTCGGGTAGCGGTTCTTGGTGATCCGGTCAATTCTCTTCAGGCTTCCAGAGCCGCAGCAGGCATGCTGGCACCTTTTTGTGAGTGTAAGGTGGCGGATCCTTTTTTCGAGTTTTGTCGCGAATCATTGAATATGTATCCGAGGTTTCTTGAAGAGTTGATATCGGTAAGCGATGTTCCTGTTTATTTTTCTCAGGCAGGCTCGTTGATGCCTTCATCTTCTTTTTCGGATTCTTGGGATGAGCGCAAGCAGTTTTTTGAATCGGAATCGATTCCCCATGAAATTTGGGATGGAAATAAAATACAAGAGAAGGCTCCTTATTTATCTAAGGAATGTGGCGAAATCATGTGGGTTGGAGAAGGGCAGGTGAATAACCGGCAACTGCATGATTCACTGATGGCGGCTTCCAGGAAACTAGGAGTTCATATTCTAGAAGCGAACGTGTCGGGATTTATTCGAAAAGAATCTTCTGTGCGCGCAGCTGTTACGGATGCTGGAGAAATCGCAGGTGATAAGTTTGTTCTTGCATCGGGTAGCTGGTCTGCGCAATTAGCAAAGGTGTTGGATGTGAACCTTCCATTGAGACCGATCAAAGGGCAGATGTGCCGCTTACAGCTGCAGGACCATTTTCTTGACTACACGATTCACGGTATGATGACCTATGTCGCCCCTTGGAAAGAAGGTAATGGGATTGTGGTTGGCTCTACCATGGAAGATAAAGGATTTGATTCTTTCATTGAAGATAAAGTGATCGATGAACTCATTGCAAGAGCTGCTGAAATCCTTCCCTGCCTTAAAGATGCATCATTGATTGAGTCGTGGACGGGTTTACGTCCTGCTGCAGAAGATTTGATGCCTATCATGGGAAGGAGTGGAAGGTATGAAAATCTATTTTATTCTTCAGGACATTATCGCAACGGAATTTTGCAAACACCCCATCAGGCAGGCTATATGACTTCTATTGTCAGAGGTGACCGCGATGAAGAAACCCCTGAATTCTCTCCCTCCCGTTATAACCTTTAATATAGTAATGAAAAATGCCGGATAGAAAAACAGAATCTGATTTGACCCGCGACTTTGATAATGTCTGGCATCCTTGCACCCAGCATAAGGATTATGAAACGACAAAACCTTTGTTGGTGGAGCGGGCTGAGGGGATTTATCTTTTTGATCGGCAGGGCAACCGATATATGGATGCGATTTCCTCCTGGTGGGTGAACTTAATGGGTCATAACCATCCGCGTCTCAATGCATCTTTGAAAAATCAATTGGAAAAAATGGCGCATGTGATGTTTGCAGGAATAACGCATCAGCCCGCAATTGATTTGGCTTCTTCTCTGGTGAATCTTTCTCCCGAAAATTTGAGCAAGGTATTTTTTTCGGACAACGGTTCAACGTCGGTAGAAGTTGCCTTGAAAATGAGTTTGCAGTATTGGCAACAGACAGGAAAAGAAAATAAGACACGTTTTATATATTTGCGAGGGGGATATCACGGCGAGACATTGGGTGCGTTGTCGGTATGTGGAATGGATATTTTTAGGAATAAATTTGAAAAAGTTTTAGCAAATAACCTGGAAGTCGAGGGGCCCGATTGCTTTCGCTGTCCTTACGGTCTTAACCGCAACAGTTGTAATGCGGAATGTTTTGAGCCTATGGAAAAGGCATTACAAGAAAACGATATTGCAGGTGTGATCGTAGAACCCTTGGTTCAGGGTGCCGCAGGTATGAAGATTTATCCTCCATCTTATTTGAAGAAATTACAGTCAGCTTGCGATTCAAATTCTGTGCATTTGATCTTTGATGAAATCGCTGTGGCATTCGGTCGCACGGGCTCTCTTTTTGTGAGTGAGGAATATAAACCAACGTTTTTATGTCTTTCTAAAGGTATTACATCAGGATACCTGCCTTTGGCGGCTACTATAACTACGGACGAGATCTATTCTGCTTTTTATGATGATTATTCTCGTGGAAAGTTTTTTGTTCATAGTCATAGTTATTCTGCCAACCCTCTTGCCTGTTCGGTTGCAAATGAAACGTTGACTATTTTGAGTGAAAACGATTTTATGGAAAAGCTGGTGCCAAAGATTGCGAAGATGAAGCAATTGGGCCAGCAGATTTCTGATGAATCAAAGTGGTGTGGTGAATTTCGCCAACAGGGCATGATTGCCGCTCTGGAACTGGTGAAAAACCAAGAGAGTAAAGAATCCTTTCCCTCTGAAAGTCGAGTGGGCTATAAGGTTTATCTGGAAGGTTTGAAGCGGGGGGTGTTTTTGCGTCCCCTTGGCGATGTGATTTATTTTATTCCACCTCTCGTGATTACGGAAGATGAAATAACAACAATGATGAACGTAGCCGAAGAGTGTATTGCGGCGGTTCTTGATTAATACTCTATCGATTTTGAGGTCATTATGTATGAGGTAACTGTTAAAACTGGATTTGCGGCAGCGCACCAGTTGCGCTTGTACGATGGAAAGTATGAAAACCTGCATGGACATAACTGGACAGCTCAGGTTACTGTTGAAGCCGACGAACTGGACCCGATAGGCGTCGGTATAGATTTTGTGAAGCTCAAGGCAATGGTTGAAAAAAACTTGAGCGAACTGGATTACCATAATATTAATGAAGTCCCTCCCTTTGATGAACAAAACCCTTCCGCAGAAAATATTGCCCGCTGGTTGTTCCTGAAGCTAAAAGTTGAAGTGAACACAAACTCTACGCGAATAAAACGGGTTGAAATTTTTGAAATGGAAGGCTGCGGGGCCAGCTATTTTGAATGATTAAACTTTTCTTCCTGATTAGAGTTTTGCATAACCCCTGTATCCTTCTATATACGCGGGGTGACACCCCCCCCTTCATTCGTTACCGCAAGCCGCAAAGTAGTGTGGCGATCCATACCTCAGTAAACTCCAGCTACCATATTGAAAAATAAAGGTTTTATTTTTATCGATTTTATGTGTGAATGATTTTTTTATGCTTCTATATCTTTTTTAAAAAATATGAGTTATGCGATCTATAGCCGAATAAAGGATCCGCAATTTTAAAATAAATTTTACAGAACTATTTGATTTTTATATGGTTATTTAATTCATATCATTAATTATATTTAGTAGCCCTATTATATTGGTCAGGAATCGTCGTTTTCCCAGTTTTTTTTGAGGAAAAATCGGATTATTTCAACGCCCTTGTTTTTGGAGCCGTGATCTGTAAGGCGAAAGCTTTTAAGATGAGGAGAAATGGTATGACGAAAGATCCGGTTGCTGATTTTTGGGGAAATATTGAATGTGCTTTAGGTGAAAGCTCTTTTAGGTACATTATTGAAGATCTGATAGTCAAGGTCAGGAAGCAATTGGATGATTCTTCGATGACTGCGCAGGCAATTGATATAAGCGATAACTATAATGAGATTTCGGCAATGGCGCAAAAAGATGGACTAGAAGATTTTGCTTTGGCTCTGCGTTTTGCCACGGACTAAATCTGATTTTTTGCGTGGAACGGGTTATTTCATGTTTGTTTGACCCCTGCTTTATTTGAAAGCTCATATCTTTTCTTTAAAGATATGGGCTTTTTGTATATCTTTGTTATCATATCCGATACCCCGGTATAATAATTTTCGATAGTCTTTATTAATCCCCGAACTCCACTTTAGAGTCTGCCATGATTCATTTGATTGAAGACCTCGCTGTTTTACTCCTCGTTTCCCTGCCGATAAATCTGTTATTTCACAAGATTAAATTGCCTTCTGTTATGGGTTATCTTATTGCAGGTGTTTTGATTGGCCCCTATGGTTTGCAATTAATAGATAATGTTGATGTTGTCAAGCATCTGGCAGAAATCGGTGTCATTCTGCTTTTATTCGTCATTGGCCTGGAGTTCTCTCTTACTCGGTTTATAAAAAACCTCGCTTCGGTTTTGGGAGTAGGTGGGTTTCAATTGATACTTACCGCAGGTACCATCGGCTGGATTTTTCATTTATATGGATTCGTGCAAAACCAGAGTATTGCATTCGGACTTATTATTGCTTTAAGCAGTACTGCTATCGTTTTAAAAATGATAACTGATCGTGCCGAGATAGATACGCTACATGGAAAGCTTTGTGTTGGTACTCTGTTGTTTCAAGATCTATGCGTGGTCCCCATTATGCTTCTTATGCCTTTGCTGGCGCAGACAGGGGCTATCTCATCCGCAGACTTAATGATAGCGATGCTCGAATCTCTTGCAGCGGTTGTTTCGATATTCTTTCTGTCTAAATTAATTGTTCCACGAATGTTGACGTGGATTGCACGCATAGGTAACAAAGAGCATCTGACTCTTTCGGTTATCTTTATTATTCTTATTACAGGCTGGGTTTCGCACAAGATGGGGTTGACTCTAGCTATGGGGGCTTTGATTGCTGGAATGATTATTTCGGATTCGGAATACAATCACCAGATTATCATCGATATCCTTCCGCTTCGAGATTACTTTAGCAGTATATTTTTCATCTCTGTTGGAATGCTTTTGCAAGTAGAGATATTTTACGATTCGGTTTTAGCTTGTCTGCAGTTAACCGTGGCAGCTGTTCTGATAAAGATGTTCATGGCATTTTGTTCCTGCCTTTTGGTACGAGCCCCCCTCAGAATTTCTTTAATCGTTGGAATGAGATTAGCGCAGATCGGCGAATTCTCTCTTATCCTTGCCACGATCGGATTAGACAAAGAGCTTTTTAGTAACGAACAATATCAGTTGTTGTTGGTGGTCTCCATTCTATCCATGTTGATTGCTCCTTTGCTAATTCAGTTTTCTTCTAAATTTTCTATCTGGATTTTTTCTAGAGTGAAAGCTGAAGAAGGCGTGGAAAAAAAAGTCGAAGAAGAAACTTTCTCAGAGCACGTAATCATCGCGGGTTATGGTCTCGGTGGCAGGACTCTGGCTAAGGTTCTTCAGGAAGCAGAAATTCCTTTTATAATACTAGAGCTAAATGGTGAAAAGATCAAACGGGCTTTGACAGAAGGAATGACTATCTATTATGGAGATTGCACGCAGGAGGAGACCCTTTTAAGGGCAGGAGTAAAGCAGGCACGGATGATTGTATACGCGATTAGCGATCAGGTGAGTAGTGAAAGAGCCATACGTCTAACTCGCAAGCTGAACTCAGATGTAAAAATAATGGTGCGTACCCGGTTAGCATCGCAGGTAGAAGAACTTAAAACTTCCGGCGCGGATGTGGTTATTCCCGAAGAATTTGAAACTTCGATTGAAATATTTTGCAGGGTTTTGAAAGAGTATCGAATTCCAAACAATGTTATCGAACAACAGGTGGAATTGATCCGTATGGAAGGTTATAGTATGTTCCGTGGATTATCCCTGAACACAGAAAGTTTGAAAAAGTTTTCTAACTACCTCACTGCGACTTTAACAGAGTCTTATCTTGTTATAGGAGATTCATGGATTAACGAAAAAACATTAGGTGAAATTGATGTCAGCGGGGTAATCGTAATTGCCGTTATAAGAAAGAATAAACCACATCCTAATCCGGGTGCCGAATTTTTAGTTTTGCCCGGAGATATGCTCATTTTGTTCGGCAGTCACATGCAACTGAGTAAGGCTATTCAATATCTTCGAGAAGACACTAAATTCCAGTTATAAATATGAAAAAAAATATTACACAGGCCATTATTCTTGCCGCTGGGATGGGAGTGCGCCTGAAAGAATTGAATCGGGGTGTTCCTAAGGGATTTATTTCATTGGGAGATGATAAACCCATTATCGAGCATTCCATAGATGTGCTTTTGGACTGTGGTATCAAGGATATTATCATAGTCACAGGTTTTATGGATGAGCATTATGAGAACCTTCGCTCCCGATATCCGCAAATTAGAACTGTTCGAAATGAAAAGTATTCGGAGACAGGCACCATGTATTCGCTATGGTGCGCCCGACAGCTCTTCAGTACGGATTTTATTTTATTGGAATCGGATCTGATTTATGAAATTAGAGCAATTAAGGAATTGCTACAGTCCCCTATTAAAAATTCTATTTTAATATCGGGAAAAACGGAAGCTGGGGATGAAGTTTATGTGGGGGCAGACGATGATTGGGTCAAACAAATATCCAAGGATAAGAAAACTATGAGTTCAATTGTCGGAGAATTTATTGGGGTATCTAAATTAAGTTATGACTTTTATTTGAAGCTGATTCAAACCGCTGAAGAGGGCTTCGATTCAAGTTTGCTGATCAGTTATGATATGGATTGTTTGGTGACCGTTGCAGAGAAAAACCATTTAGGTTTTTTGAAAATAGAAAATCTATTGTGGGCCGAAATTGATGATGTGTCGCAACTAAACAAAGCACAAAAGGTGTGGAAGAATATTAAAAATCTAAGCGCCTGACTCTTTGATAAGGGGGGCTATTCAAATTCGTATTCGGTTTTTGATATCCAGAAAATAGGAATTGAATCAGGAAGAAGGGTTTCCTTGTTGATAAAAGCTGTTTCTACTTGATCGCTAGTGAGATTCAATGCTGACTTGAGGTTTGCACCGGAAAGATCTGCATGATTGAGGTAAGTGTTGTGCAAATTGGCTCCTGTTAAGTCACATCCCACAAGGTCGGCCGCTATACATTCGGAATTAGTGAAATTGGCACCCGAAAGATCTGCGTTAGTCAGAAATACCCCTGTTAAATTAACCTCGCTCAGGTTGGCATCTTTGAAGCAAGCATTGGTTAAATTTGCCCCTTCGATATTCGATTCCATAAGGTTTGCATGGGTAAAGTTTGCCCCGCTTAAATTTGCCTCGACCAGATTTGCCTGAGTTAAAACGGCATTGGAAAAGTCTACCTCTTTTCCTCGGCACCGATATAAGACAGTGCGATGGAGTCGGGCATTTTTTAGGTTGGCTCCACTTATATCTGTTCCGCAAAGATCTGCTTCTGATAAGTTGCAATTTTCCAGGCAAGCCTCTATCAATATACCTTCGCTGAGATCGGCTTCTTGTAAGTCAGCATTTTTCAGATCTGCATTTTGAAGATTTTTCTTGGATGCTTCGGCTTTTTGTTTGTCAAAACTCATAAATAGGGCATCAGATTCATAGGAGACAACAGGCTAAATCCAGTTTATCATTTCGTCAATAGGCATTATTGAATTTACCCGCACTGAAGACCATGTTAGCCTTTGACTTAAAAATAATTGAGGAAAAAATGCGAATATTAAACGAGAAGAAAAATTCAATCTGGTTAATGATATTGTTTTTTTTGTTGGGGGTAACTGCGAATCCTGCCTTTTCTGAAACGGAAAAAGAAAAGGATATTGAAAAATTGTTGGAGGTTTCTGGCATCTTGAGCCAGTTGACCTATATGCAGGACACGTTAATGAATTCTATGTCGATGATGATTTCAGGTTCTTTTCCAAAAGTCCCAGATGAATTCTGGAAGGAGTTCAACCAATTGATTGGTGAAAAAGAGATGGAGGATTTGGTAAGTCGAGTCATCCCGGTTTATGACAAGCATATGTCTCATGAAACGGTGAAAAAGCTAATTGAAATGTTTGAGACGCCTTTTTGGGAAGAATGGAAACAGAAGATGCCAGAAATCAGTCGGGAAGCAGGAGTACTTGGAAGTCAGTGGGGTAAGGATATTTCTCAGTCGCCAGCTTTTAATAAAAAAATGGAAGAGCTTATTAAGAAATATGAGTTGGAAAAAATAAACAAACAAAAATAAAAAAAAGGGGGAACAGACATAGTCTATTCCCGCACTGTACCTGTCATTACTTGACCCAGCTTTCGCGGATGTATTTAAAGACATCCCAGATTTGCTTATTTTTTAAGGTTTTCTTATGAGCAGCCATATCGGTTCCCGGCTGACCTATTCTTGATGATCCATAACATTTGCCCTGCAGAAACATCTTTTATGGTATCTGAACAAGTAAAGTTGCCTGGATTGGGTTTTAAGGTTTTTCTAAGTTTGCCCATACCATCTTCTTTTTTACCATGACACATTTTACAGGCCAGAGGTTTTGCGGTCTTTTCGTATTCTGACATTGCGGATGCAGAGTTTCAATATTCTACTTTCTCAGTTTTCTGTAATTCCTTTATTTTACGTGATGGAAAGGATTCAAAAGTGCGTTTTCAAATTATTATACTGACCTTCTTTTGCTTAATTTTGTCTTCCATGTTTGTGTGGGTTACAAACTCTCTCGCAGTGCAGTCTCAAGAGCATATTGTAGAAATTTCTGCACTTCGGTTTAGTCCAACGAGTTTGGAAGTGAAATCAGGGGATGTTGTAAAGTGGGTGAATAAAGACAATAGACGACATCAGCTTATGTCTATTTCTGAGGGAGGATGGCGGTCTCGTATTTTGAGGCGTGGAGACTCATTTGTTCTCTTTGTTGGAAAAACCACCTTCTACATCTGTGCGCTCCACTCCAATATGAGAGGGGAAATAAAAGTCCGAAGCGATTAGACACCATCGCTCAATGAGGTGACCCTTATTTAAAGGTGAAAAAGCTTTTCATTTCCAAAGTTTGCAGGGTTAAAGCCTATCTACTGTAGTCTTTTGGACTACATTATAAATATCTTTAATCTTATATTCAGGCCCATTTTATATTTATAGAATCTTTGTTTAAACTGTGTGACCTATAATGCTCAGGGGATACATTGATTCATTCTACTAAAAGAAAGTTTTCCGTTTTTGCTATAGCCTTTCTACTTATTTTTACTGCAATATCTGAAGCGGACTCGGGCGCGATAATTCTCAATCCAACGCAGCAGAAGCCAAGTGGTTTGAGGATTTATAAAAATGCATTTGTTAAAATAAGCAATACCTTCAATTCGGCATTGTACGATCTTACCGTTATTGAGTATTCATCCGAGAAAAGAGTATTATCCATCGCCGATTTTCAATCGGGAGAGTCTTTTGAAATGTCATTTTCCAAAGCGGGTGAATACAAGATCTGTTACTCCAGTGAAAATGATCGGCGGACTTGTTTGCTTCTGGATGTTTTAAAAGCAGAGCTGATTTGATCTTAGATCAAGTGACTCTCTTTTTGCCCTGTTAGTTTGCCTGCCAAAGCGAATCCACAAAATAATTTTTGCAATCGTAAAAATTTTCTGAAATGTTAAACCCACTTTCCAAAGCTAGGGATTTTATGTCTTCTATCGAATACTTATAAGACTGCTCGGTTTGCATTGTTTCCCATTCGGCAAAGTCAAAACTCCTGCCCAAAGCCTCTATGTGAATAGTTTGTTTGCAGGTGCTGTATAAAAAACTTTCAACTGCATGAGTGTGCGGATTGTAATGTCCTTGCTGAACAAATAATTTTTTGTCGAAATTTGCTCCCAAAGTGTCATTGATTCTGTCGAGGAGATGCAAATTGAACTTCTCAAACAATTCATCGTTATACGACTGATGAAGTAATTTGGGGTTTTTCATAAGATCAAATCCGATCAACAGGTAATCATCCTTCTGAAGTGTTCCGCGGAGTTTTTTCAGAAAAGCTTTGGCATCGGGTATATCCATATTATTTAGAGTGACTCCTAAAAAAAGTACCACTTTTCTGACATTTTCATTTGAGATGGTGGCCAGCCCTTCAAAATAATCTGCGACCAGCCCAGTTACTTTTAATTTTGGGCTGGGGAACTTTTTGTTCAGTGTGTTGATGAGGTTGTTTATGGCCCCCTTTGAAATGTCGATGGGGGTGTATTGAAG
>CALJGH010000163.1 GCA_938073925.1 uncultured Nitrospinaceae bacterium | reverse complement strand
CGCAAGCCCGTACACAAAGTCCGCACATGATGCAGCGGTTTAAATAAAATTCGATGATGGGGTTGGTTTTAATGCTAGGTTCGTTTCGTCTTTGCGTTTCGAACCGACCATCGTAAAGCTTGAGTAAATCTGTATTATCTTGCAGAGGGCAAACACCTGACTTATCGCAAATAGGACAATCCAAAGGATGCTCTACCAGAAGCATTTCCAGACACGCTTTGTTGTAGCGATCGGTTTCTTCGGTCGCGGTGTTAATTTCCATTCCTTCAGCAACAGGATGGGTGCAGGAATAAACCAGTTCTTTTTTTCCATCGACAACAGTTTCGACCATGCATGTGCGGCAGGCGGCAAAAGGCTTGAGCTTGCGGTTGTAGCAAAGATTTGAAACTTCGATATCATTTTGTTTGCAGACTTCCAGAACAACGGTTCCTTCGTCGACGGTGGTTTCCTTACCGTTGATTTTTACGTTGAGAGCTTTCTTTGCAACGGTGCTCATCCTACCTCCTCTGTCACAGGTGTTTCTTCATCTTCAATTTTATATTCAGCTAGTATATCGATGGCTTTTTCGGGATCAATGGTGCCGTGAGTATCCTCGCCGATAATAGCCATGGGTGCAGCACCACAGTTGCCAAGGCAAGATGCTGTCTGCAGGGTGAAAAGTTTTCCATCGTCTGTTTCACCTGGTTTGATGTGATATTTTTCGTGGATTTTGTCGCCAATGATATCAGCCCCTTTTACAAAACAAGCTGTCCCATAGCATAGCTTAATGATGTATTTCCCGGGTTCCACAATCATCATTTGCGGATAAAATGAGATGACTCCATATATTTCGGCACGAGAAACATTGAAAAATTCCATCAATAATTCCATCGCCGGATCAGGGAGAAATCTATAGGCATTTTGGACTTTATTCAAGGTTGGGATTAAGTGCCCACGTGAATTATCTGGCAGGTTATTTAAAATTTCCTCAGTCGGAGCCAGATCAATCTCTTCTTCTGTCGCAACAGGGTTGGTATCCATCAAATAGCCTCAAGAATATCAGTGCGTTCCTGTAATAAATTTATCAGGAAAATCGCTAAGGAATGGGGAAAAAATAAAAGAACTACTCGTATTATTAAAATAGTACTTTCCCCCGGAATCCTGCTAAGAGGCAGAAGTATATAAGGTGAAAGGATTTACTGTCAACCTATTTATTAATAAAGAGTTTACTCGGTTAACTCTTTCATTTTAAAGGGGGATTTGCCTGTCAAATTAGGCATTCTAAATTGCTGAGGTTGGACTGTGAGAATAGAGAATTCCGGTAGGAAAAATGAATTGTCAGAGGTGGGTACCAAAACCGCGTTAAAGGTGTCCCTGTACAGGTGTTTTTATGGAAGAAGAATGATATCTGAATCCTGCGGTATTGCCTCGGTTTGGAATACAGGTTTTCCTTTAGGTTTTATTTTTGTTTCTTTTTGCAATCGAGCAATTTTTTCATGTGCTCCGGTATGGTTGCCATCCATTTGCAATGTTTTACGGTATTGCATCAAAGCATCATCATTTCTTCCTAACTCAGCATAAACCATTCCCAAACTATAATGCGTGTCGGCGTTTTCTGGATTCAGGTGAGCGGCTTGTCTTAGGATAGGAGCGGCTTCCAAATAACGTTTTTCATCCATGAGCGCCCATCCCAGACTAAACATAGCTTCCTTATGTTTAGGATTCAAGTCGAGTAATGCTTTATACGTTTTTATGGCTTCAGGGTAACGGCCCAGAATTTCATAGATCATTCCCAGATTGAAAAAACCATTTTGAAATTTTGGGTTTGTCCGCAAAGTTTTCTTGAAGGAGTGAATCGCTTTGACGTACTCTTTTTGAAAAGTATAAATTGTGCCGAGGTTGTTATGCACAATTGTAAACTCGGGATCGATACGAATGGCGTTTTCAAAAGCTACAATGGCTTCTGGATAGTTTTCGAGTGTTTGCTGTGCTTCTCCGAGATACCTGAAGGCATTTTTAAAATCAGGATCAGTAGTAACGGCTACTCGTAATGGTTTAACGGATTCTTTATGACGACCTATTTTGATTAAACTCAGCCCCAGAAAATATTGAGCTTGAGAAAATTGCGGATTTTCAATAACTGCCTTTTCGAGATAGGGCAGGGCATCGTGGTATTGTTTTAACTTCAACAAGCTTTTACCAAGAAGGAAATCCGTTTCTCCAAACCCGGGTTCAACTTTGTCGACTTTTCTTAAAGGTACAATTGCTTCCTGATAGTTTTCTAATATCGTATGAAACTTTCCTAGTAAATACTCAGCTTTGATATAATCCGATTTTAAGTGGATTGCCTTTCTCAAAGGTTGCAACCCCTCCTGGTATCTCTTCAATTCGCCATAGGTGCTTCCCAATTGATAATAGGTTTCAGCGAGGTTCGGATTGATTTCCAAGGAGATATTAAACTCTGCTAATGCTTTATCGGGTAAATTGAGTTTGGCGTAGTTTCGACCCAGTCCTGAGTGTGCTTCTACATGTTCTGGGTTAATACGTGTGACTTCTTTGAAGTTTTGTGCTGCTTCCTTGAAGCGTTGGAAAGATTCGTGTATATCTCCTGAATTGTAAAATGCTTCCACATTGTCGGGGTCATATTTAATGGTGCTACTATAAAAAGCCAGCGCATTTTCTGAATCACCGAGATCTTGATAAAGCCAAGCAATATTGAGGTAGGCTTCCGGAAAATTTTCATTCAATCGGATAGCCTCCTTGAATTTTTTAATAGCTTTCTGCTTTTTATTAACTTTTGAATAAGCAACACCTGCCTTGTACTGTGCTACAGGATTTCTAAAATCGATTCGTGCAAGTTCCAGGTAAGGCGCGATAGCTCTTTCGTGTTCTCCCATGTTTGCATATGCAAGCCCCAGCTTATCGTAGGCATCTGTGGAGACGGGGTTGATGGCGATCGCATTTCTTAAAGGGGCGATAGCTTCGTCATTTCTTTCCGCATTAATATAGGCCTTGCCGATTCCTATATACGCTTCAAAAAAGTTTGGGCTCAATCTTAAAGTGTCATTGTAGGCTTGCACTCCATCGTCAATCTTTTTTAAGCTTATATAGCTACGTCCCAGTTGAAAATAGCCGTCGGGAAAGATGGGTGTGATGGCGAGTGTTTTTTTATACTCTTCGATGGCTTGTCTGTGGCTACCCAGTGCAGCGAAAACTTTCCCTAGCGTAAAATGAGCTACGGTCATTTGCGGCTCCATTTTTACGGCAATTATAATAGGCATTAGAGCTTTATCGTATTTCTCTAATTGAAAGTAAGACCAGCCTAAGCCAAACTGTGCTTTTGCATAATTGGGGCCTAATTGAGTGGCTTCTAGGTAGGCTTCAATGGCTTCTTCAAACTGGCCCAGTTCTCCATAGCTGGAACCGAGTCCATTGAAGGCTGCGGCGAAAAGAGGTTCCAACTCTATGGCTTTTTTATATTCGGTAATGGCTTTATCGTAAATGCCCATTATGTGGTAAGCCTGACCCAGACCAAAATGCGGTGCGTAATCTTTTGGGTCGGCCTTGGCCGCATTCTTAAGTTTTTCTATGGGATCTTCTTGTGCCCGTATCTCGTTAGGATGAAATGCAATTAAAATTCCTAATACAAGAAGGCAAATAAAAACTTTTTTCATAGGCATTAACTCAATAAGTTAGAAACGCGTGGTTGCATCCTCTGGATAAGATTCGATTTTATGTAGAGTCAGGTCAGAACCTTTCTGCTCTTCCTCTTTTGAAAGGCGAATCCCGAAAGTTGCATCCAGAATTTTATATACAGCGAATCCGAAAGTCAGGGCGACTGCAATAGCTGCTAGAGTGCCAACCAACTGGGCCAAAAAACTTACCTCGCCCAGACCGCCTAAAGATTCCTGTCCGAAAATGCCGCAAGCAATTCCACCCCATGAACCGGCCAGCCCATGTAACGGCCAGACTCCCAGCACATCATCGATTTTTAATTTTTCCTGTTCCCAGGTGAAACCTTTAACGAAAATTATTCCCCCTACTGCTCCTATAGCCAGTGCTCCCATTGGGTGTACTTGATCAGACCCTGCGCAAATGGCCACCAGTCCAGCGAGCGCTCCATTATGAATAAATCCCGGATCATTTTTAGAAATAGCCAGAGCTGCGATTATCCCACCCGCCATTGCGAATAACGAGTTGATGGCGACCAGACCGGAAATTCCCTGCAAAGTTGCGGCAGACATAACATTAAATCCGAACCAACCAATGCACAGCATCCAACTCCCCAAAGCCATAAAGGGAACATTGCTAATAGGAATAGGGCGACTGCGCCCTTGAGAATCCCATCTGCCTAGACGTGGGCCTAATACGACAACGCCTGCCAAGGCGATCCATCCACCCATCGAATGAACGACAACGGAACCTGCATAGTCATGAAAAGGGATCCCACCTGTAATTCCTGCAAGCCAGGAGTCAGCTTGGCCTAAAAATGTGATTTGCCCCCAAACCATACCCTCAAATAGTGGGTAGGCCACTCCAACAAATATTCCACCTGCAACGGCTTGAGTCCAGAATTTAGCGCGCTCGGCAATCCCTCCTGAAATAATTGCTGGGATTGCTGCCGCAAAAGTGAGCAAAAAGAAAAAATGCACTAACTCATAGCCCTGTTTGTCTGCCAATAATTCTTTAGCTGGAAGCAAAAAATTAATTCCATAAGCGATTGAGTACCCAATAAAGAAATAAATTAGAGTAGATAAGGCAAAGTCAACAAGAATTTTTACCAGCGCGTTAACTTGGTTTTTTTTTCTTACAGTGCCTACTTCGAGAAATGCAAAACCACCATGCATAGCAAAGACCATCACTGCTCCAAACATCATAAACAGCACATCACTACTGTTTATGAGTGACTCAATATTTGTTTCCATTTTTTAACCTCTCCAAATTTTGACTGGAAATTTCTATTCTGTTATGAACTCTTTCAAAATTTGAAGTCCTTGTGATCTAGGCCATTTAAAAAAAATAAAACTATAATATTAATAATTTTATCGACCTATATGCTTCATAACAAAAGGGAAATGTTCATAAACGAGCGTATTTCTGTAAACTATAACCGGGAATGGAGTAAAGTGAAATTAAAATTTTGAGCATTTTAAAAAAATGCTTAAAAAAAGCACAAAAAAACAATAATTTCAAAAAACTCTTGTTTTTTAATGGTTTATTTTGTTTTTGGATGGGGGTGATGTTATTCAACTAGGCAGGATAAAAGTGCCTTACCTCTAAACATTAATTCCAAAAGCTCTAAAAGGCTGGCATTCAGCAGATTTTCATTTGGGAAAGTTGCAGGGGTTATTCCACAAAGAAATTAACACTCGAGGAAAGGAGCCACTTTCAGAGTGATATCGGACAAATTTTTTAAAAAGATTTTAACTTGTAATGAATTTTTGTAGGTAATTCGATCTATAGTTACCAAAGAAGCACTTGAATGAACCTAAGGGCCGTACCGTTAAGGTTTTTCTTTCGCATTTCTAATAGGTTCGACATTAGAAAAAAATATAGACCGAGGATGAACCTGCAAGGTGTAGCTAATGTTTTGATCTGCCAATCGTGGTTTTTCGGCAAGTACAAAA
>CALJGH010000162.1 GCA_938073925.1 uncultured Nitrospinaceae bacterium | reverse complement strand
AAAATTTTTCCCGGCTATCGAGGGCTCGCCCGAGTTTGACAGGGTTTTCAGGTGCCATTTTTTCTGAATTATTTTCTTTGGAAGATACTCCCTGTATTTTTTCTTTGGCGCGGATTCCGTGAAAAGTGTAAGGATAAAGAGTGGCAACGTTAGTCAAAAGTTCTTTGGCTTTTTGCTTGTTGCCAAGTTTTTCTGCTGATTTAGCACTCCAATACAAATTGTATTCGATAAAAGGTCCTGTTGGAAACCGTTCAGCAACGTCTTGAAATCGTTCAAAAGCTTTGTCGAATTTGCCATCGATATAATTTACCCACCCAAGTCGCCAGCCTGCCCATTGACCGTAAAATTTATCTGGATATTTTTTTAGAGCCTCTTGGTATAGTTTTAAAGACCTGGGATAGTTTTTCTGCTCTTCATAAATTTTTCCAAGAAAAAATAATGCTTTAACAGCTCGCTCCGAAGAGGGGTCTTCGTTGGCAACTTCCTTAAAATATTTTGCTCCGGCGAGTGGTTTGCCAAGGTTCCAAAGATTGCGGCCGATGTTAAATTTGGCCTTCTGAATTTTTGCATGCTGTGGATAGAGTTTAGAAAAGTCTTGCAACGCAATGTTCGCCGTTCTTCTGTCACGCAATCCGCGATGAGCATTGGATAGAAAGAAGTAAAACCTTCCCGGCATGGGATCGTTGGCTTTTTTAATCTCGCCAATTTCATAAATAATTTCTTTATAGTGTACGCCTTTAAACAATTGTTCGATTCGTTCCGTGTGTTCGCGTAAAGTCAGTGGAAGCTCTTTTACTTCTGGCGATGTAATGAGTTTTTTTATTGAGGCTTCTGCAACTGAAGTTAGTTCGTGATTGGGGTACTTGATATGGAGTTGCCGGTAATTCAAATAGGCATCGGTTTTCTTTCCCAGTTCCTTCTCATGCTCTGCTAACTTGAAAATGAAATCGGGCAGATAAGAACGAAAACTTTCATAGCGGGAAGATGTTTTTAAGGCTGTAATTGATTTTTTTAATACGTCAGTGGCTTGAGTTTGAGATTTGGTTTGTATGTAGGTATCAGCGATAATAATTTGTGCTTCGGGGTAGAGCTGTGTTTCAGGGAAATCTTTGAGAATTTGCAGTGCATATGTTTTTGCCTGCTCATATTTTTCCCCTTTTAATTCTGCCTTGGCGAGGTTTAGCAGAATGTAATCACCAATCTCTGGATATGTTTTCAGCAAAGGCGTTAAAACTTCAATAGCCTTTTCATACTTGTTGTTCTGTATATGAATGAGACCGAGCAAAAACTGCGAGCGCTTGTTTTCTATGGAATCCGGCGCGGTATTTTGAATAGCGAGAAATTGATTCTTAGCTTTGGCCCATTCATTTTTGAGAAAAAGTTGTTTGGCTTGTTCAAAATCCTCAGCTATATTTTTCGCCTCTGTCATAGCGCCGAAACCGAAAGAAAGAAAAATAGCTAAAAGGCAGGCCGCTACATTCGGCAGGCAAGAAAGCAATTTGTCACTGAGAGATTTGGGAGTGTCTTTTTTGTCTGCGACGAAGGTTTGGGCTTCTGGCATTTTTCGAAACCAGGTGAGTTGGCGCTTGGCATAGTGACGGGTTTCCCGTTTTATTTCATAAATCGCTCTTTCCAGCGTCAAGTCTCCCTGGTGGTATCGAGTCATTTGAGAATAGCCGATACTTTTTAAGGGTTTCAGGTCAGGGGAAAATCCGCGATCGAGAATGTCTTTGACTTCACTTTCCAGTCCGGCTTCGATCATATCATCCACACGCTGGTTAATTTTTTCATAAAGTTCTGTACGGTTCCACTCAATGATAAAGGTGTGGATAGGGAAGCTAATATCAGTAGCGGAGTCTTCCTTGTGAAACTCTGAAAATGGCTTTCCGGTTTCTCTGTAAACTCCTAAAGCTCTTTCTATTCTCAAAGAATCAGTTTCTGAAATTTTTTCAGCAAAAGCAGGGTCTATTGTTTGTAAACTTTTATAAACTTGTTCAACTCCTTGCTGCAGAATTTCCTGTTGTATTTTTTTTCGGGTTTCTTCAGAAATTTCTACAGCGCAGTCGTAGTCCTGAATCAGTACTTTCAGGTAGAGTGCGGTGCCGCCAACAACGATGGGGATTTTATTGCGACTCATTAAGTCGTGTATGGTTGCCAAAGCCTGTGTTTTAAAGTCGAAGGCGTTAAATTCATCTTCAGGTTCCAGGATGTCGATCAGATGATGCGGGATTCTCTGCCGCGCGCTAGCTGAATTCTTGGCAGTGCCGATATCGAAATATTTATAGACCTGCATGGAATCCGCACTGATAATTTCTGTGTTCAGTTTGCGTGCCAGTTCCAGAGCCGTTTCACTTTTTCCCGATGTGGTCGGGCCCGTCAATACAATTAAAGGAATCATAAATCTCCTGCATCTCCTTAGAATAGCTTCCGTCCTTATTATAAACGTAGAGAGGCGAATCGACTATTAAATCGCTTTTCTTTTCTTTGATAGCGTCTACGAGAAATATTTTAGCACCTACATTTTGGTTTCCGTGGATGAAGCGAATCCGACTGGGGAATAATTCCCGAGATTCAAGTTCGCCTAATGTTTCTTTTAACCGGATGGGGGGATAAGCTAGAGTGATATGGCCGCCCTTTTTTAAGATGGGTTGGGCTTTGTCGAACATAGATGATAAGTTGAGCTTTAGTTCGTGTCGGGCGATGGCTTTCCCTGGGTCTGGATTTGTTCGCCCTGAATTTATTTTCCGATAAGGCGGATTAGACACGATCAAATCGAATTGCTCGAACTCTACCCGTTGTGCCCAATCTAGAAAATCGTCATGGACGATTTTAATTCCCATCTTATTTTTAGAAACATTTTTTTCTGCATTTTTAGTGTCCTGAATTTCTATGCCTGTTACTTTGAGTGTCGGTTCGCGAAAAACCATAAGAAGGGGAATAATGCCGCAACCGGTACCGATATCGAGAACTTTCTGACCGGGGAGCACTTGGGCAAAATTGGCCAGTAAAAAGGGTTCGATAGAGTAACGGTAACCGAAGTCATTCTGAATGAGGATCGGATCTTTAATCGTATTAGCTGCGTTCATGGGGAAAAGGCCGTTTGACAATGTCTTTCACCTTCAAAGTTTAGCGCATCCTATGTTTAGCATCAACCCTTTGTGCATTAGAACTGTTTGTTAATTAAGAGTTAATTGCTATGCTAT
>CALJGH010000161.1 GCA_938073925.1 uncultured Nitrospinaceae bacterium | reverse complement strand
AACTTGCAGGACTACATAATCAATCTGGTTACCGCCACACGAGACCCGAAAGCAAATCAACTTTCATCCTATGCCGGGATGATTCAGTTTGGCGCGTCTCCCCGTGCTTCAATCTTTCTTAACCGGGCGGCCAAAGCTTATGCCTTTTTACAGCGACGCGGATATGTCGTGCCACACGATATAAAGAGCATCGGTATGGATATACTTCGGCACCGCATCATCCTTACCTATGAGGCAGAAGCAGAAAATGTAAGTGCCGATGACATTCTGAAATCCCTTTTCGATACTATCGAAGTCCCCTGAGCCCCATATGCTGCAAACACTGACAAAAAATGTTCGAGACTGGTTCCGCCTCCCGGCCCCTGCGCCAGAGCGAGAAAACCAACTGTCACCCGAATTGTTGCACCGCATAAAAACCATCCAGGTAAAAACTAATTATATGGTGAACGATATCATGGCAGGTGAATATGTATCTGCGTTCAAAGGCCGCGGAATGGAGTTCAGCGAAGTTCGTGAATATCAGCCGGGAGATGATGTGCGATTGATCGACTGGAATGTAACCGCACGTATGAACCAACCCTTCATCAAAGAATTCATTGAGGAACGGGAACTCACATTGATGCTTCTGGTGGATGTCAGCTCTTCCGGGAGATTTGGTTCCGAACAAAAAATGAAAAACGAAATTGCGGCAGAAGTTGCATCCATTCTCGCATTCGCAGCTATAAAAAATAACGACAAAATCGGGCTCATAATTTTTTCAGATAAAATAGAGCGTCATATTCCTCCCAAAAAAGGGAAAGGCCATATATGGAATATCATCCGTACTATTTTAAGTTTCAAACCCGAAGGCAAAGGCACCAACCTGTCACTGCCTTTGAAATATTTGCTTAAAATCCAGAAAAAGAAAGCCACCACCTTCCTGATCTCTGATTTTCAAGACGAAAACTTTGAGCCTCAACTGAAACTCGCCCGCCAAAGGTTCGATCTCATCGCGATCAATATAATTGATCCGCATGAAGAAACCCTACCCGATGTAGGAATGGTTAATCTTGAAGATTCCGAAACAGGAAAAACATTATTAGTGAACACCAGTGACTCGGAAATGCTCAAGAAACACAAAAAAATTTGCATAAAAAAACGTCAGGAAAGAAAAACTTTTTTCAGCTCAATCGGAATAGATACCATAGAAATTTTTACCCATAAATCTTTAACAGATCCCATCATAAAATATTTCAAATTCAGGGAAAAGAAACATTGATATGAGCGATTCAAAAATACCCGAAGAAGGAGTCAGCGGAAAAATAAAAGCGGTTGTTTATATTTTAACAGGCATTACTGTTTTCGCCTTCGTTGCATTTTTCACAAAACTCATCACCAAAAAACCTACAGCTATCCAACAGGAAAAAAGCATCAAAAACACCCGAGTTGATGGCCGCTCTACAGAACTAGAGAAAGCAGGTGAACGACTGCAACAGGTAGGATTAAACGAACAAGCCCTAGATAATTATATTTTAATATGGACCTTGGGAGAAAGCAATGCAACCGACAGAGCCAAAGCCGCTGCGACTACTGGCAGACTTTATCTAAAGCTCGGTAATTGCAAGGAAGCATTGGTCTGGCTGTTTCGTTCAGAAGCTGCCAACCCTGACAAAGCGACTGAATTACAACCCCTAATTGACACCTGCATAGCAAAAGAAAAATAGATTATGTCAAAAATATTTTCAACTCCAGTCCCTGGTTTATTGTTCGCATTTATTTTCACCTTAACAAACCCCTTTTTTTCCTGGTGCTCCGAACCGGTATCGATAGACGCGCAAATTGATATTAGTCAACCCACGTTGGGGGATATTGCAACCTATTCGATCACAGTAACGCATGATCCGGATATTGTTCTGCATATACCTAAATACGTAATACCTGAAGGGTTGGAAAATGTTGAAAACGGAAAGGAAAATCCAAAAAAAATTAACAAGCAAATCACGCAAAAGTTCTGGCTTAAATTGCGAATTGACAAGATCGGTCCTATTACACTTCCCCCTATTCCTGTCTGGTTCGATGCCCCCGACTCGAACAAACAAATCGTGCGCGGGAAGATCATGTCTCCTGAAGTCAGCTTTGAAGTGCAATCGCTTTTACAACTTGAAGAAAATGCTTCGGACATTAAAGACATCAAGCCAATTGCCAACATCAAAGCACCTTGGACACATTATATCTGGAAGGCTATGGCGATTTTATGCCTTTTGGCTTTAGGTTATTGGCTGTGGAAAAAATGGCAGAACAACTCAACTCCCAAATCAGAAACCGATTTCGCGCTCACTGCCGAAGAGAAAGCCATGAAAGAATTGAATAAATTAAAAACCCGTGATTGGATGAAACTCGGCCGCATCCGCGATCATTTTTTTGAGCTCTCAGAAATATTTCGCAGGTACCTTGAAAATCGCTATAACTTTCCAGCACAAGAATGGACTACGGAAGAGATCACGACCTATTTCAAAAATTTCTCTGACTTGAGTGAGAGTCAAAAACTGCAGACAAGAACCCTTCTAATAGAAATAGACAAGGTTAAATTCGCCAAAGCCCAAGCGCATAATGATCCGATTGACTCAGTAATTCACTTCATTAAAGAAGCATCGCCTGTTCTCGTATTGCCTGATCAAGATACTTTCGCTCAGGTGAAACCTGTGACTAAATCACCGGAAAAACCATGAACTTTTTTCGATTTGAAGATCCTTCGCTCCTACTGTTTTTTCTGCTAGTGCCGTATCTAGCATTCAAAACAAGGAACCCTGTAACGATCCATTACTCCTCCATTGCTATTTTGAAAAAGATTCGACCAACACGAGCTGATATTTTGTCTGCCCTTCCCTTAATTCTTCGGTTACTGGCAGTCTCTCTTCTCGTTCTCGCTCTAGCTCGCCCGCAGGAAGGTCACAAGAGTACGGAAATATTATCTGTAGGGGTCGATATCATGCTTGCTCTGGATACATCTGGAAGTATGCAAGCTCTTGACTTTATCAAAGACGAAAAACGCGACACACGTCTGGCAATGGTTAAGGATGTCGTAGCAGACTTTATCGAAAATCGTCCCAATGATCGCATGGGCATGATTGTTTTTGGCTCCGAGGCCTACACCCAATGCCCACTCACTTTGGATCAGGGCATACTACAATCTTTCCTCAGCAAACTGGAGATAGGGATGGCAGGTGATGCGACAGCTATCGGTTCTGCAATCGGTATCGCGGTCAAACGCTTGAAGGATCTTGAGTCGGAATCAAAGGTCATCATCCTTTTAACCGATGGGCGCAGCAATGCTGGCAATCTCGCACCGCTGCAAGCCGCGCAAACGGCGAAAGCATTTGGGATAAAAATTCACACGATTGCCGTGGGGACGCATGGAGAAGCACCTTTTTTAGTAAATTCTATTTTTGGGCAACGATATGTTTATCAAAAGGTGGACATCGATGAAGACACATTAAAGGAAATATCAGAATTAACAGGCGGTCAATATTTCCGCGCCACCGACCTTGAATCATTAAAAGAAATCTACAAGCAAATCGATCAAATGGAGAAATCTGAAGTCAAGGTTCTCGATCATTCGGAATACACAGACCTATTCCCCTATTTTCTTATTTCTGGAGTACTGCTTCTGCTTTTGGAAATTGCATTATCCAATACCGTATTGAGGAGGATTCCGTGATATGAAATTTGGCGATCCTTCGAATTTACATTTGCTGTGGGTCCTGGTCCCGCTCCTATTTTTTCTCGCATGGGGAAATCGCAAGAAACACGAACTCATCGTTCGCTTTTGCGGTGACAACTTATTTTCAAAACTAGTGACTCCGAATTTTAGAGAACAGCAAAAAGCCAGAGCAATATGCATCAGCTTCGCTATCTTTTTTATTTTGTTCGCACTCACTCGACCGCAATGGGGCTATCAATGGGAAGACGTAAAACAAGAGGGTGTAGACATCATTATTGCTCTGGATGTATCCCGCAGTATGCTTGCCGAAGATATAAAACCAAATCGGCTTGAAAGAGCCAAACGCAAAATCTTTGACTTGCTGGAAATGTTACAGGGAGACCGAGTCGGGCTGGTAGCGTTCGCGGGAACCTCTTTTGTGCAATGCCCACTTACTTTGGACTACACGGCGGCGCGAATCTTTCTTAATGCCATTGATACCGATTTAATACCTGTACAAGGTACAGCTCTAGGCGATGCTTTGCGAACATCCATTAAGGCCTTTCGCACAGAAGAGAAAAAATCTAAAGCCATCATATTGATCACAGATGGTGAAGACCAGACAGGGCAGGCACTGGAAGCCGCAAAAGAAGCAGAGAAAGCAGGAGTCAAGGTTTACACCATTGGAATCGGACGGGACATCGGTGCTCCCTTACCTAACCCAAATCAAGCAGGAGGCTTTCTAAAAAACGAGGAGGGAGAAGTTATTCTAACAAAACTTGACGAAATAACCCTACAACAAATTTCTTTACAGACAGGTGGAAGTTATGTGCGCTCCGTAACTGGGGATATCGACCTGAAAACCATTTATCTAGATCAGATAAACAAAAAAATGGAAAAGAAAGAATTTAAATCCGAGCGTAGAAAAATATGGCAGGAGCGTTTTCAATGGTTCATTTTTCCCGCCTTGTTATTCTTAATTTATGAAAGCAGATTATCAGCAAGGAAACCCGAATTGGACTCCTGAAAATGTCCTGCACTTGGCTTCTGGATTTTGATACAATAGAAGATATTAACTTTCGCGCAAGACCTTGACTAGGCGAGATTGAAGTTTTATCCAATAAGTAGCACTTGAAAAAGGCTTAAAAAAACCTTTTTGATGATTTAACGTATTGAAAGGAAAAAAATAATGCAAAACTCCCCTCGAACCATGAGCATAGATGCC
>CALJGH010000160.1 GCA_938073925.1 uncultured Nitrospinaceae bacterium | reverse complement strand
CGCTCAGGCATTAAACATTCTTCCCAAAGAAATTTTAAAAAAAATTCCTGGAATGAAAGCATCCGGTCAGACACAAATCGCCCTATCTTTTTCAGGAAAACTCGACACGAACTTCCAACCTGAAAATATAACCGGTGACACCCAAGTCAACTTGAAAGAGTTTTCAGCTCATTTGGATGAACCCGACATACAAGTTGACGATTTGAACGCCACCGTCCGATTCCCACTAGTCTTCAAGGCGGAACAAGGAGTGAAAATCTCTACTCTGGATATCGAGGCTAATTTAAAAAAACTCTCTGCATTGGGTAATTGGAACCTCGACGATTTTTCGGCCTCGTCGCAACTGACTTTGGATACTTTCTATAACCTAAAATCCGACTTCAGAACTTTACCCGTAAAGCTCGACTCGCAAATTAAATTCGGCAACTTGCATTCCGCACAACTCGCACTTTCTTTTGCTGATTTTAATTTAGACACCCATCTGAAGGGAGATTTGCGGTCGGATGATTTTCGCAACGGCCAATTTGACGGAGAAGTTTCATTTAAAAACATAAAGGCCATGGAAAAACTGCAGGCAGGAAAAGTCGAATCACGGTTTTCACTGCAGATGCATAACAAATCCTTATCGCGAATTCGCCTGTCGCAAAAAACGAAAATAACCGACATAAACCAGCTTGAGATCAGCCTGGACGAAGTCACCCTCGAGTCAATCACTCGAAAAAACCTGCAAGACGGAAACTTCGATCTAGACAAATTCCATTTCAAAGTGGCCGACCTGATTGAAATGCAGATGAAAGGCAGTGCAAAAAACTGGGGGGAATCGTTTGCGCTGGAAAACAGTATCGACGACCTTAAGCTTGCATCTATTTGGAAAAAAATACCTGCTGATTTGAAAAAAGGATTAGGGCTGACAGAGTTGGATGGCACGATGGGACTATCCATAAAAGCCCAAGGCAAACTCCCCACTTCTGAAGAAAATTTAAAACCTGCGGAGCGTTGGACAAAAATATTTGCTACGTTCGACCCAGAAAATCTACCCCCTCTGAATATTTCAACTCGTTTCCAATTAAAAAATGGCAAAACAAACCACCCAGAAAAAAATATCCGGGCAAATGAGCTAAACATTGACACTAGCATCAAAATCAAAAATGGTTCGGTAGAACTTTCTGGAAACACAGCCGCAAAAATCCAGGGAATGGAATTTTTTAAAAAGCTAACCCTCAATCCCGAATTTAAATTTAACTACCGCCTGGAAAACGCAAATACCCTTGTCTTGGCGAAACACCAGTTGGATCTAAAAAATAGAGGAGTTCGCCATAGTCTGGAAGGAAAATTTGATGGACTCAAATATTTTCTAAAAGGCCCTCTTGATCCCGCAAAGATTTTAAAAAAGCTTAATTTCGTTCTGAAAAGCGAAAACAATCTTAATATCACAGAAGCAACGAAAGGGGAGCTGTTTGGGGATATTAAAGCAACAGGGGCACTTTCGTCGCAATTTAAAATCCATCAGTCTGCTGGAAAAAGTCTAGATCTGAAAGGCCGGGTCGGATTCAATCAATTCAATGCTCAAATTCCCACCGGAGTTGCACTGAAAAATTTAACGGGGAATTTTCCGTTCAGCAAATCCCTTTTCCTAGACCCCAAAATGCTTTCCATTAAATCCACTTCTCCTGCACAAAAAAGCTTCTTCAAACAGTTACGAGGGTTTTCTCGTTACAAAAATAATATTCAAGCAGACTCTCTGGAAGTTGCGGGACAAAAAATTTTAAATATCGGCATGGATATGGTGTTCAAGGAAAATCGACTCGCGGCAGAAAAATTTATTTTCGATGTTTTGGGTGGAACCGTCGGGGGGCATTTTTCTTTTACGCAAACTGAAAAAGGTTCCGCTCTGAAATTTTCAACCGAGTTCGCCAAAATAGATTCGTCACATCTATTGCCGAACAGTAAGGAAAAAAATATCGATTCCCAAATAGATGGCAATATGAAAATAGTGATAGAAACCGTTTCTCTAGACAAGTTGCTGTTGAAAATAGCGATCACAAGAATCGGAACAAAGACTTTGGACCGTCTATTACTTTTCATTGATCCTGAAGAAAGCAAACCCGCCATTGTAGATACACGGGCAAAGCTCAAACTCGCAGCACCTCACCGCGTGTTGCTCTCTCTCGATAATGGCAACTTGGATATGGAGGTCTGGCTGAAAAGCGACCTGCTTGGAATTATCAAAGCACCGGAACTTAAAAGAATTCCGGTTGCAGGGCTAAAGCAATTTACTGGGATTAACCAGAAACTACAATCCCTCCAACAAGTACTACAAATACTAAAGGTTATAGGGGCTAAAGGAATTGCTTTTGAAAACGAGACATTGGTTATGAAATATTAGCAATCAACGACAATCTCTAACTCTCTGCCTACCACCAATATTACTTTTTCTTGCCCACCCCGGTTATCACGCCGTTCCTGACGTTGGCCTTGCGCATTTTCGCGACGCTCTTGGCTTTGCTGGGGTCTTTCTTCGAAAGCTTCTCTTCGAGTTTCTTCGGTATCTTCTACGGCAATCTGAGCCCAGCCCGTACCCGCAATGAATCCAGAAAAAATTTTACCCCTGATAAAATTAACGTTTTAGTAATTCCTCTTTTAAAAAGCATACACTATTTTTTATTAGACGATTTGCTCATCTCATTGATTACCATTTCGGTTTCTTTTTCCACTTCTTCGCGTTTCCGCCATTCCCACACTTTCAAATGCGAACCCATATAATAAGAATGATCGAGCAACGATTCTCCATCCATAACGCCCCAGCGACCGTCCTCAACTTCTGTCAAGGCTTCGTAGATTGGGTTTTCTACAGATGTGTAGAGCAACTCAAGGTCGGGTGGGGTTACTTTTTGTCCCAATAAAAGTTTCACGGATGTATCATCAATTTCATAATCATCCTGAATCAACTTCAGAGCTTCTGCTTTTGATTTTCCTTCCTTTATTTTTTCCTGCCATTTTTCTTCAATGGCTTTATTGCGCTTAGCAAAAGGGTAATGCGTATAACTCAGGCTTTTGCCTATATGAAAATCCATATCAGGGAAATAAAGATAGGCCCAGTCTTCGAAATCCACTTCCACTCCTTCAGAGGCTCCGAGGTCTTTAGCTTTTTCTGGCGATTCAACCAACATCTGGTTATAGACTCCAACAAATTGCTGCATGCTTTCAAAAACCACCGAGTGGTAAAAAGAGTTCATCCGATACCAGTTATTGGTAGAGTTTTGACTGTTCATCAATTTTCTCAACATCAGCATGAGCGTCTCACCATCAGCAAATTGATGCGATACCGCAAAAAAGTTTTGTAAAAACTGCGACAGCTTTTCACTATCAGAAGAATCTATATTCTCCTGCAACTGGTTTTTTGAGTAATCCAGAGAGTGGTGAACCAAACGTTCATGGTTCAGCTTGCGCTGATAGTCCATATACTGTTTCAGTTCATCATCTTCGCTCTCTTTAGAGTTGGCAGGTTTGTTTTGGGTGATGTCTAACGCAAAAGCTAACATATAAGGTTCTCTTTCAAATAGTTTCTGACGGCAAATCCCCTAAGTGGGTTTTATTCCCGTGGCTTACACGGATTTTAAATAAATTTTTTACTTGCACCCCTAGCTTTGGGGTCATTCTTTCAAATGTTATTGAATAGCTTTTAAGATAATTTAAAATCCTCCCCCTGTCAATCGGGGGCTTCCGGCACAAAACGGGCATTGATAATTTCTCGTCGGGCACAGCCCAATCCAGAAGCATGAGGGCTTTTGTATTGCAAGAAAAAGTGTTGACCTTTTCCCTCCCCACGTTAGTGGGGAAGGTTGACAAGGATGGTGCGGTCTGATAGCGTAAATGCAATCATTTGTTACTATTTAAAAATCTTTTTCGGACGGAATAAAGCGTATGCCTTGGGATGATTTACACGAATCAAAAGAACCTGATGACAGGTTTAAAAATAGAGGTGGAGGACAAGGCGGAGGTCCACCAAAACCCCCTTTCGATATTCCTCAGATAAAGATACCTCAATTCAAACCTTCCATGCTGTTGGGCATCATTCTAATGTTGCTGGTAGTCTGGATTATCCCAGGTACGTTCTATTTTGTAGAACCCGATGAAGAAGGTGTGGTAACACGATTCGGGAAATTCATCCGAACTACTTCACCCGGATTACATTTTAAATTTCCATCACCAATAGAACACGCCGCCACCCCAAAAATTACGCAAGTACGTCGTGCAGAAATTGGGTTCAGAGCCACGCAGGGAAGACCAACACAACAGGTACCTGCAGAATCTTTGATGCTTACAGGT
>CALJGH010000159.1 GCA_938073925.1 uncultured Nitrospinaceae bacterium | reverse complement strand
CTCCTACTGAAGTTGATGATCAGATAGTGATTTCGGTTCGAGTTAACGGGATTCCTCCATTTGTTAGTGTCGTGGTTGCAGCAGGAACAGGAGGACCGTCTGATATTCACCAGTTTTTTCAATCCATTGACAAACGTTGCCCGGCTGAGTTTTTTGTCGTCCAGCATGCTCCGGACTGGATGATGAAGCTCCTGGCTCGGCAGGTTAAACAGTGGGCGGGGTTTCCCTGTGCTTTGGCCTATCAGGATTTGCAACTGACCCGAGGGAATATTTATCTTGCTCCGGCTAACCATCACCTGACTTTTTCCCCTCCACCTATTTCTCTGGAATTCAATCAGGAGTCTAAAGAAAACTATTTGCGCCCCTCTATAGATTGTTTGTTTCGAAATGCGGCAACGGTGTTTGGTGAATTCTGCGTAGCGGTAATTCTTTCAGGGGTAGGTAGAGACGGGTCATAAGAAGCAAGAAATATCAAAGCTTCGGGGGGAGTAGTTTTTGTTGAAGACCCCAAGGCTTCGGCAGTACCTTCTATGCCAAAAACCGCTTTGGACTCGAAGGTAGCTGGTGGGATCCTACTATTGAATATGCTTGGAGAAGTTGTGATGGATCAAGGATATCATTTGAATGAAGAGTTGAAGTGTAGAAAAAATGAAGAATGACCCACTAACGTGGGAGCTAACTCTGCATTACGTTAAACAGTGATCAAAGTTTATTGAGAGCATCACCGAGAAGTTGCCCACTCCAATTAGGAAAAGAGTAAGCACACTAATTGTAACAGGCCTGGAGATGATTTTAGCTTTACGGGAATAGACCTATTACCACCGGGCGTGGTCCGGCTACTCCTTTCGGATCATCCAACCTTCTATAAGAAGAATTCCAACAACAAAAAGAAAAAGAGGGGTCGCGAGTCGCATTCCCTCTGATGTAGGAAGTTGAGATACTTCAAGTTCCGGGTTTTTGATATCAACTTTCAGGTTGGGAAGGAAAGTTTTTATGTTAGACAGCTTTTGTGGGGACGACTCTTTGGTGTCGATATTTACGGTAAAGCTGCCGATGGGTTGGGCGCCTAAAGGAAGTTTAGTGATTGTTTCGGGTAGAGTTTTATCCGGCAATTCAAAAAGAGTGTAAACTCCAGGAAAGTTGGTTTTATTGAAGCGGGTCTTGCCGTCAGTTGTTACTGTTAAGTGAAGGTTTCCTCCAGGAGTTCGAACAGCCCATTGTCCATTGGGTTTATCTATTTTCTGTGTGAAAGTTTCGCCGATCAAAAGATTTTGTTGGGTAAAGTTTTCAAGACCACGAGTCGCGTACTGGGTCCATCTTTGTATCCAAGGCAGAAAAGTAGGTTGAATGGGAAAGTCATTCCAATCCCGATCCAGCGAACTGAGAAAAATTATGACTTTCCCTTTTCCTGAATCCGATTCTAAAATCGCTGGATTTTTGTTTGTGAACCAGCTGGCAACTTTAAAACTTTTTTTGTCTCGAGCTTGAATCGTATAAATCGAGTGGAATGGGATTTCCTTCATTTCTTGGATGGCTTTGGCAGAAAATGCTCGCATCACCGGATGTTGATTGTTTTCAAATAGCAGATGGGTTTTTTTAAATTTTTGTGCTGCTTCGAGGGTGACGGGTAATAAGTTTCCCAGTTTCTCATTATAATATTTCGCGTCGATCTGGTCGCCCATACCAAATATCAACGCCCCGCCACGTAAAACAAAATTTTCAAGTTCCAGTTCATAGCCAACGGGAAGTTCTCTCACATTAGCAAAAATGACTACGGAGAAATCTGCAAGACTTCTTAATGGAAGTTCGGCAAGGGTTGAAACGGTAGGGTCAATATGTGATATGGATACCGAGAATGGATTGAGGGCCCGTTCTAGATAAAAGGATTCGCTTTGATGTGAAATGGTGCCTGGGTCTCCATCGACCACAAGAACTTTGATGTTCTGATTGGGTTTATGAGAGAAATAACGAATATCGTCTGTCAGTAATGCGTCTTCCCCCGCCTTAATTTTTCCTTGAATAGTATCTCCACTACGCAAGGGAATAGAAAACTCTTTGGCGATGGTTTGTCCAGCGGGGATATCGATGAGAATTTCTTTTTCTGTTTTTTTATCGAAAATCAGAGAAGCAGGTAGCCGTTGGTTGTTCTGCGAATGATTTTTTATTTTTGTCTTTATTTTTAAAATGCGACTGCGTGCTAAAAACTCCTGACGGGTTTCAACGCTTTCTACAGACACTTGATTTTTTCTCATTGCTAATTTGGAAAAATCAAAAACTTGCAAAGGGGTATTCAGCGAATTTGAAACTTCCGAAAAAACTTCTTTGTCCCATCCATTTTCATTCAAATCGGTTAGTAGAATGAGGTTTTTTTTCTTATTGCTTGCCGTGGATAGTAGATGGGTTGCTTTTTCTATGGCGTGTCCTATGTCCGTTGTTTTGTAAGAGGGTTGCAGACCATGAATTAGTTTTTCAAAGCTATTTTTTTGTGCAATCCAATCTTGATCGGTGCGTGCCGGATGCGAGGCCAATACAAGGCTAAACTCGCTTCCTTCAGGAATTTTAGTTAGAAGGTTCGATAAAAACTGGATTGCAGATTCAAAAAGTGTTTTTTCCTTTATGCGACTTCTCATGCTGTAAGAGTCATCAACAATGAAGACATAGGAGGATGGGGCATTACTGCGAAAAGCTTCAGAGTCGCCAAAAGAAAAAAATGGGCCAGCCAGAGCTAGACTGAGCAGAGCAATGCCCATACAACGAAGAAGGAGTAATAGAAGACGGTTGGGATTGGATTTTTTTGTAGATCGCTTTTGTGATTTGGAAAGTAAATATACAGCTGAAAAGCGCACGTGCTTTTGTTGTCGGCGCGTTAATAAATGGATGAGAATGGGGATGGACATTCCCATTAATCCAAATAGAAAAAATGGTGAGGAAAAATTGAGGCTCATATTTTTATCAGACTTTTTCGTTTTAGCAGGTAATAGCTCAATGCTTGTTGTAAAGGGATAGAGGTATCCATGAACACATAATCGACACCCAGTCCGTTGCTGATTTTCTTCAGCTGAGCGATTTTTTCCTGTATGGCTTTTTGATATTCTTCTCTAATATCTATTGGGTCGAGTCCCACCGTTGGGTCGTCTTCGAGTGATTCAAAAACCGTGTCTCCATCAAAAGGTAAATTCAGCTCATCTGGATGTAGAATGTGAAAAAGTATGACTTCCAATCCTCTGGATCGGAGTAGTTTTAAACTCTTGTGGATATCCTGATCTCGGGTGAGAAAATCTGAAACGAGAATCAACATACCGCGGCTTTGCAGTCGCTCGGCAAGCCCGGAGAGAACATTTTCAATCTGAGTCACACCTTTTGCGGAAAGAGTTGAAAGCCCATGCAGGATATGTTGCAAATGCGAAGCTTTGGATCGAGGCGGTATATGTTGAACGACCGCATCGTTGAACAAAGTCAGCCCGACTGCATCGAATTGCTTCAAAAATAAATAGGATAATGCGGCAACTAGGTTACGGGCGTAGTCAATTTTTGATTCTCCCTTCTCGAAAGGAGATTGATAGGCCATCGATCCACTGGCATCGAGAAGAATTGTGCATTTAAGATTGGTGGATTGCTCAAACTGTTTGACATGATATTTGTCGGTCTTTCCTGCCACCTTCCAGTCGATATGTCTGATTTCATCGCCGGGAGAATAATCTTTATACTCAGCAAATTCTACGCTTGCGCCTTTATGGCGGCTTCGATGTTGGCCTGTAAGTATCCCATCGACCATATTTGTCGCTGTGATTTTCAGTGACGAGATACGAGCAAGAACCTGCGGATCAAAATTTGATGATGCATTTTCCATAATGTGGCTATTGTCTCATAAAACTTTAAAGGGGAAAAAGCCAAATTACCTTTCCCATAGACCTTGCCATTCACCGGACAGGCTTATAGAATGACTCTTTCTTTTCATAAAAGGGTTGAATGCATTGATGAGAACGACACGATATTGCAAATGCCATTTTTTTAATGGGGAGTCTGATCACTGGGGGATCCTGGATCGAACGGCTTTTGCCCAAAAAGGGGCTAAAGCTAATTTTGCCCCTGATACACCGATCCTGCCAAAGCATCTTTTACTGGAACTTAATTTCGACTGGGAAGAAGAGAAGGTGTGGGGTAGCACGACCTACGAACTACTGGTGTATTCAAATGGTGTTCAGGAAATTAAAATGGATGCTGCGAACCTGGAAATTGATCAGGTGCAGGTAGGAAGCAAGCGGGTTTCTTTTGAAAATACAGGTGAAAAGGTAATTGTTTTTCTTCCTAAACCGTTAAAAGCGGGAACGGCTATTAAAGTAAAGTTAAACCACTCTGTTTCCAAGCCAGCGGCTGGAATCTATTTTACTAAACCCGATAAGGAATACCCCAACCGATTCAAAACCGTTTGGACACAAGGACAAGACGAAGATTCCAAATACTATTTCCCTTGTTTTGATCAGCCCAATTTCAAGCAAACGACAGAGGTAAAACTTCACCTTCCTAAGGGAATGTTTGGTCTATCAAATGGTCGTCTGTTGAAAAAAACAAGTTCGGCCTCAAAAAGCTTTTATCACTACAAACTTGAAATTCCCTATTCCACCTATTTACTTTCCATTGTAGCGGGCGAATTTGTGGAGCATAAAAGCAAGGTCGGCGATATCGATATTAAATGGTACGTGCAAAAGGGCAGAGAAAAAGAAGGCCGAAACTCGTTTAAGGATACCGGAAAAATCATGCAGTTTTTTTCCAAATACACCGGCTATGCATATCCTTATAAGCATTACACACAAATTGCCGTTCCCGAATTTGTTTTTGGAGGAATGGAAAACTTTACGGTCACCACACAAACCGATCTCACTTTACACGATGACCGTGCTCGCCTGGATCTCGACTCGAATGGGCTTGTTGCTCACGAGGCGGCGCATATGTGGTTTGGAGATATTGTTACGGCAAAAGATTGGTCTCATGCATGGTTACACGAGTCTTTTGCTACCTATTTCGATGCGCTTTATACCCGAGAGTCGAAGGGCGAGGAAGAGTTTCGCTATCAGTTGCTAGAAGATGCAGAAACCTATTTCAGTGAAGATAACCGTTACCGGCGCCCGATAGTCACTCATATTTATAAAGAGCCGATAGATTTGTTTGATGCTCATCTTTATCCTGGCGGTGCTGTTCGTTTGCATTATTTAAAAAACATTATAGGTGAGGATAAGTTTCGTCAAGCACTGAAAATATTTTTAAAACGCCATGAAAAGGGACTGGTCGAGACCATAGATCTTAGTCGATGTCTACAGGAAGTCAGTGGAAAGAATTTTGATGAATGGATGAGCCAGTGGATCTATCGCGGGGGCTACCCGAGTCTGGAATTGAGTTATTCTTGGAACAAAGACATAGCCGAAGTAACAGTCAAGCAAACTCAAAAAGCAGAAAAGAAAGGCGATGAGCTCCTCTTTAAATTGCCGTTGAAACTGGAATTCTATTTTTCGCGTGGATCCGAAAAGTTCTCCATCGAAATCATGAGCAAAGAGGAAAAATTCTGCTTCAAGTTGAATCGTAAACCGCTTTACTTCAGGCTCGATCCGGATTACGAATGCCCCGTTAAGAAAGTGAAACTAGAAGTTTCGCAGTCTATGCTGCAAGAACAGCTAAAAAGAGACAGCGATCCGATTGGTCGAATTGAGGCGGCGCAGTCATTGGCAACAAAGACTGCAAATGTTAAGATTCTCGGTCAGTGTTTGAAAAGTGAAACAGATTGGGGAGTGGCTCACCGAATAGCGCAAGCTTTGGGAAAAATCAGTGGAGATGCTGCCCGTGATGTTCTAATCAAAGCATTGAACCATCACAGTAAAGCAAAAATTAGATGGGGCATTATTCAAGCCTTGGGCACTTTCGTGGGTGATGAAAAAGTAGCGCGTTGCTTAAAAAAGATTGCTGAAGGTGATCCCTCTTATCGTGTCGAAGCGTTCTCACTTGCAGCATTGGGAAGAATCAAGGCGAAGGACTGTCGAAAATTTTTGGAGCGTTTTCTCGATCGACCTTCGCATAATGATATGGGCAGAGCAGCAATATTCAGGGCTATGGCGAATCTTGAAGATGAGGATGCATGGCAAACAATTATGCAGGGCGCGGAATATGGTGCTCCTCAGGGCAGCCGGGCTGCTGCTATTCAGGGGTTGGCGAAACTGGCAAACCGGTTCGAACATTTGAAGCCGGAGGCGATTGAAATATTTAAAAAGATTGCAGAAGAAACTAGAGGTACCCCTGCGGCAACGTTTCGCGGTAAACTGGCGGCGATCCAGTCTATGGGTATGCTGGAAGATTTGACGGCGATACCTATTTTGAGGAAACTGTCCGCACGAGAAACCGATGGACGATTAAAAAGACGAGCGGATGACACCATCCGCGAACTTTTTGAGTCAGCTAAAAAGCCTAAAGAGATGATATTGATACGGTCTGATCTCGATGATCTGATTAAGGAAAATAAATCCCTTCGTGACCGATTTAATTTATTGGAAAATCGGGAAGAAGCGAAATCCAAAAAGAAAAAAAGGACTTAATAGAAATGAACAAACCATTTAATGATGACCCGATCGATGTGCTGGTTAAAAAATACTTGGAGAAAAACGGAACCGTGCTTGATCTGCGAATAAAATATATTGGCGATGAAGGACTCGACTTTCTAGCTAAATGCCCGGACTTGATTGATCTTGAGGTGCTAAATCTTGAAAGAAACGAAATTACCGATAAAGGAATTCAATCTCTTGCGAATTCCTCCATTATAACCAATCTGAAAGAGTTGCATTTGGAGCGGAACGATGTGGGAGATGCTGGGGCAATAGCGATCGCTAATTCTTCAAACTTTTCCTATTTGAGTTTTATCAATTTTTGGAAAAACAGAGTTGGGGCTGAGGGAGCTAAGGCGATTGCTTCTTCCACTAACCTCGTCAATCTGAAAACCCTGGATCTGGCAAAAAATCAGATCGGTGATGAAGGTGCCAAAGCCCTGGCAGAAAGTACCACGCTGGCTGGCATAGAGTATCTGGAAGTGTTTGACAGCGGTCTTGGCGAAGAAGGCAAAAAACAATTGAAGGAATGCAACACCTTCCCCAAACTACAACATTTGGTCCTCGAATAGTCCACTCCCACCCCGTTAAAGGAACACTCCGACCAATCAGATAATTTCCATTAGTGGCAAGTGTTTGCCAAGTAGTCGGTGGACGGTATTTTTTAGAGGCTGGTTCGCCGGGTTTTCGAGATTGGGGTCGCGGTCAATCAACGCGAAAGCTTCTTTTCTAGCCACATCGAGAATTTTGATGTCTCGGAGCAGGTTTGCGATTTTCAGAACTGGTAATCCTGATTGTCGGGTTCCCATGAAATCACCTGGACCTCTTATTTTTAAATCTTCTTCGGCAATTTCGAATCCATCCCGAGAATTCTGCATCGCTTTCATTCTCGCTTTGCCTTCTTCAGAGATGGGGAAGTAGGCAGCGAGCAGGCAGTGAGATGCGTGTTTGCCACGTCCTACCCGGCCTCTTAATTGATGTAGTTGTGCCAATCCAAACCGTTCCGCATGTTCGATGATCATCACTGTAGCATTGGGGATGTCGATGCCGACTTCGATCACCGTGGTGGCAACAAGCACTTGTATTTCATTTTTGAGAAATCGCGACATGATTTCTTGGCGTTCTTCCTTTTTAAGTTTGCCATGAATGAGACAGGCATTTAAATGCGGGAACTGACTTTGAATGGATTCAAAAACAGTGGCGACGGCTTTTAAGTCCATCACTTCTGATTCCTCAATGAGAGGGCATACAACGAAAGCCTGTCTTCCAAGCTTTATTTCGGCATCCATCAATGCATAAGCTTTGTCTTGATACTTTTCGTAATAAACGTTTGTGGTGATAGGCTGTCTTCCCGGCGGGAACTCGTCAAGAAAAGATACATCCATATCCCCATATATCGTCAATGCCAGGGATCGCGGAATAGGGGTTGCTGTCATAATGAGCAGATGCGGTTGGTCGCCCTTTTTGCCAATAGCTTCTCTTTGCAATACTCCAAAGCGGTGTTGCTCGTCTATCACTGCCAGTCCCAGTTTCTCAAATTGAATTTCTTTTTGTACTAAGGAATGGGTGCCGATGATGATGCGAGTTTTACCCTCTTCGATATCCTGATAGATGGCTTTTCGTTCTTTTCCTTTTAGTGTTCCTGTAACGAGGGCCACTTCAATTCCTAGTTCTTCGCAATAAGGGCGGATGTTGAGATAATGTTGTTCGGCAAGAATTTCAGTCGGCACCATCAATGCCGACTGAGTTCCGTTGTCCACCGCTGTAAGCAAGGCGGTGAGAGCGACGATGGTTTTTCCGCTTCCGACATCTCCCTGTATGAGTCGGTTCATGGGTTTTTCTTTTTCCAAGTCTTCCATGATTTCTGCCAGCACCCTTTTTTGTGCTGCTGTCAATTGGAATGGCAGAAGTTTTACGAAACGTTTGATCAGGTTGCCGCGTGTTTTAAATGCAGTTCCTGTTTTAATTTCTGTGGCGTGTTTTTTCTTGAAGGCCAATCCGGTTTGGATCAGGAACAATTCTTCGAAGATCAATCTTTTTTGCGCCGGAGTTTTAAATGCGTCGAGGTCTTTTGTTGTGAATCCCTCTGAGGGTGGGAAATGCGCTTGGTGAAAGGCATCGGAGCGGGAGAGAAGTTTGTGTCGTCGTAAAATATCTTCGGGGATAACTTCTTCTACTAAAGGCAAATAGATATCGAGTACATTGTTGAGGATGCTGCGCATGGATTTTTGGTGCAGTCCCTCCGTTGTGTGATAGACAGGAACGATTTTTCCGATTTCGAGGGAGATTGTTGCATCACCTGCAACTCGTTCTGTATCGGGATGGACGATTTCCAGCCCACTTCTTTTGTTGGCGGTGGGTTTTCCAGAGACAATAATTTTTTCACCAGTTTTGAATTTTCCCAGCATATAGGTTTCGTTGAAACGGAACCATTTTGCGCGGGTGGTTCCTGTTTCATCTTGAAAAATAACTTCGAAGACCCTTTTGCGACGGCCCATATAGATGACACTGGCATTGAGAACTTCCGCCATAAATGTCGCAAACTCACCAGGCATGAGAGTGGAAATATTTTTGATCTGACGCCTGTCTTCATAGCGAAAGGGCAAGAAGTAAAGAAAGTCTTCTATGGTGGTTAGTTGTAGTTTTTCCAGTAGAAGTGCTTTTTTTGGGCCAACACCCTTGATAAACTGGATAGGGTCATCCAGCGATGGTATTTTCCATGCAGTAGAATTCATGGCCTAATAGTAGCCTTCTCGGAAGATGGGAGCAAGAGTTTGATTGTTGATTGACAGAAAAATTCTGTGGAAGTATCCTTAAAGTAAGGCGTTATACGCTAGCGAATTTATAAAGGGTGTTTCAACTATGAGGGTTCAAGAGCTTACCGAAGAACTTTTAAAATATTTGCCTGATGCTGATATTGACCTTGTTCGTAAGGCGTATGAGTATTCAGCGAAAGCCCATTTGGGGCAAAGCCGAAGGTCGGGCGAGGCCTATATTTCGCACCCTATTGAAGTGGCCCATAATCTCGTTAAGTTGAAAATGGATGAGACCACTCTGGCCGCTGGACTATTGCACGATACTCTTGAAGATACGCTTTCCACCCCCGAAGAAATTCAAAATTTATTTGGCGATGAAATCTTTCAGTTAGTGGATGGAGTCACTAAGATCAGTAAGATGAATTTTTCCAGCCGTGAAGAAAATCAGGCAGAAAATTATCGCAAGATGATTTTTGCCATGGCAAAGGACATCCGCGTGGTTTTAATCAAGTTGGCGGACCGGACCCACAATGTCAAGACGTTGGAATCGCTTTCGGAAGAAAGGCAAAGGCGTATTGCCAGAGAAACTATAGATATTTATGCGCCCATTGCCAAACGTCTTGGGATTGGCTGGTTGAATACGGAACTGGAAAATGGTTCCTTCCGTTACCTTTATCCTGAAGAGTATCGAGCCATTGAAGAGAAAGTGGCGAGGGGCCAAGAGTATCGTGATAAGTATGTTAAAAAATCGATTGCGCGATTGGAAAAAGAGTTGAAAGCGGTTCAGGTTAAAGGGCAGGTTGCTGGCCGACCCAAAAACTATTACAGCATTTACAAAAAAATGATGGACCAGAATATTGGTTTTGAAGATGTTTATGATCTTGTAGGATTAAGGGTATTGACCGATTCAGTACAGAATTGTTACTCGGTTCTCGGGCTTGTACATTCTCTTTGGAAACCAATTCCTGGAAAATTTAAAGATTATATAGCGATGCCTAAGCCAAACCAGTATCAGTCTTTGCATACTACGGTGATTGGACCGCGAGGTGAGAGGGTAGAGGTGCAGATACGTTCTGAAGAAATGCATAAGATTTGTGAAGAAGGAATTGCTGCTCACTGGAGATATAAGGAGAGTGAGAAATCGGATAAGGAAAACAGCAACAATCAGTTGCAATGGGTTCGGCATCTGCTTGAGAACCAAAAGGATTTGATGAATCCGAAAGAATTCCTAAATGCATTCAAGGTAAACCTTTTTCCTCATGAGGTTTTTGTTTTTACTCCGGGCGGGGAGGTTATTGCGTTGCCTTACGATGCGACGCCAGTAGATTTAGCGTTTCAGGTGCATACTGATGTGGGCTCTCATTATCGGTCGGCCAAGGTAAATGGTAAGTCGGTTCCACCGCGTTATAAGTTGGGAAACGGGGATCAAGTAGAGATCATAACGTCTGATGATGTCTCCCCAAGTCGGGATTGGTTGGCTTTTGTGAAAACATCCAAGGCGCGCAATCGTATCTCGAATTTTATAAATAATGAGGAAAGAGCGCGCAGCCTCGAGTTGGGTAAAGAATTGCTTGAAAAGGAGATCCGCGGTTATGGTTTTGATCCTTTTCAGGAATTGAATGAAGAGGATCTGGCCAAAGCGGCGCATGCCTGTGGATTCAACTCGACCGAAAGTCTGTTTGTGGGGATTGGAATCGGAAAGCTGTCAACCCATCATGTCCTTGAAAAGCTTCTGCCGAAAGAAAAACTGGAAGGAAAAAAACAAAGAGCTGAATCCCTGATCAAACTCAAGGAAAATAAGCCACCGAATGCTATAAAGGTTCAGTGCCTTAACGATCATATAATGATTCGAATTGGTAAATGTTGCCACCCCTTACCTGGGGAACCAATCGTTGGCTATTTGACGCGGGGTAGAGGAGTAACGGTGCATCATATAGACTGCCCGAGTGTATGCAAGGTCATTGATGATTCTGAAAGAGGGATCGGTGTGGAATGGGATACGGGAATTAAAACAACTTACCAGGCGCATATCGCAATTATCGCTGCAGATAATCCTGGAATTTTTGCAAGCATTGGTCATGCATTTGCTGAAGGTGGAATCAATCTCACACGCGCAAACGTTCAACAGGGGGCTCATAAAAGAGCCTACTTTGATCTCTCGATCGAGATCCATGATGTTGAGCACCTGAACCAAATGCTGGAAAAAATCCGGCAGGTGGAGGGCGTAATTTATTTGGAACGAATGAAAGAGTTTAACAAAAACTCGCCTGTAAAAAACAGATTGGAAGCAATGGGTGGGAAACTGAAACCAAATGACGAGAACAAGCTAACCGTGGATTAGCTTGCTTTTGTTACTTTTCCCGATTTAAGGCATCGGGTACAAATCTTCATGGTTTTAATGGACCCCTTCATTACCACGCGTAGTTTTTTCAGGTTGGGTTTCCAGACCCTGCGGGTTTTGTTATTCGCATGACTCACATTGTTGCCGAATTGGGGTTTTTTATCACAAACTTCACATTGCTGGGACATCTAAAACACTCCGAATAATATTGTCTTAAAGAAGGCTAGATGCTAGCATAACCCTGTAAAAGGAGCAAGACTAATTGATGGATCGAGTTATGGTAATTCACAAAAACTCTACAATAAAAGAAATTCTTAGTACCTATCCGGATGCCAAGAAGTTTTTTAATGAGCGGGAAATGGCATGCAGTAGTTGTTTTGCTGTCAATTTCGAGACCTTGGAAAAAGGTGCCCTCATGCATGGTCTTGAAGCCAACACTCTGGTTTACGAGCTTAACAATTTCCTGAAAACACTTCCCACGCCTATTGCACCTTTACAGCAGAAATAACCTACCTTGTATTAGACCTAAATTTAAAAGAATAGTTGGATTTTTGTTTCCGGACGGGCAGGATGGTAGCCCGCCTATGGATTGAACCTGTGGGGTTTAATTATATGAGGGAATGAGATAGAAGGTTTGGTCAGATCAAAGAATTAAGATTCTTGCAGCAGGTTTTTCAAGATACCTTCTGCAATATCT
>CALJGH010000158.1 GCA_938073925.1 uncultured Nitrospinaceae bacterium | reverse complement strand
GGCACTTCCCTTGGGCAAATAACGCCAGATTTCCTCTGCGGTAAAACTCAAAATCGGTGCTATCAATCGCACCATCCCCATCAAGAGAATATGGAGGGTGGTCTGCCCTGCCCTTCTCCCCTCCGAGTTTACCGGGTAGGTGTACAAACGGTCTTTTAAAATATCGAGATAAAACGCACTGAGCTCAACAACACAAAAATTTGTAAACGAATGATAAAAAGTATGGAACTCATAATTTTCAAAAGCCGAAAGAATCTTTTCCCTTAGAATATTAAAGCGGCTGAGAATATACCGATCAATTTCAGGCAGAGACTCCAGATCCACTCTGTCATTATTCGGATCAAAATCATATAGGTTGCCAATAAGGTAGCGGATCGTGTTACGAATTTTCCGGTACGATTCTGTCAACCGTTTCAAAATTTCATTGGAAACGCGAATGTCTTCACGGTAATTCTCTGAAGCCACCCATAAGCGTAAAATTTCTGCGCCATGTTGATCAATGATCTTTTGCGGGGCAATCACATTGCCAGCAGACTTCGACATTTTCTTACCCTTACCATCAACCACATATCCATGAGTGAGCACAGCCTTATAAGGCTCTTTGCCCCTTGTCCCAATCGACTCCAGCAACGAACTATGGAACCATCCCCGATGCTGATCGCTGCCTTCAAGATATAAGTCCGCTGGCCAGCTTGGATCCGGGCGGTTTTCCAAAACAGCCGCATGGCTGACTCCCGAATCAAACCAGACATCTAAAATATCGTTTTCCTTTTTAAACTCTTCGTTGCCACATTTCTCGCACTTTGTTCCTTTTGCAATTAACTCTTCAACAGGAGTCTCAAACCAGAAATCGGCCCCACGTTTTTCCACACCTTCGGCCACACGCTCAAACACCTCTTTGGCGTTTACAAACTCACCGCATTCCGTACAAGTGCACAAGGTGATGGGAACACCCCAAGCTCTTTGGCGAGAAACACACCAGTCTGGACGGTTTTCGATCATGCTGTAGATTCGCCCTTTACCCCAATCCGGAATCCACTTTGTCCGCTCTATTCCTGCCAACGCATTTTTACGTAGGTCCTCTTTTTCCATGGAGATAAACCACTGGTTCGTCGCACGAAAAATAACCGGCTGATGGCAACGCCAGCAATGCGGATAAGAATGCTTGATATCTTCATGATGAATCAACGATCCATCCTGTTTCATCTTTTCAATTATTTCAGGATTCGCTTTCCTGACAAACATACCTGCGAAATATTCTACTTCCGAAATGAAGATACCACCATCATCCACCGGGTTATAAGGCTCCAAGCCGTATTTCAAACCAACAATATAATCGTCCTGCCCATGCCCCGGAGCGGTATGAACACAGCCTGTGCCCTGCTCCAACGTAACGTGCTCACCCAAAATAACTTTTGATTCACGATCAATGAACGGATGCTGACATACTGCGTTTTCCCAGTCCTTACCTTTGCAGCCGCCGAGAATTTTATAATCTTGAATATCCCATTCCAATATCAATGACGACAACCTATCTTCCGCAACCACTAAAACCTCATCGCCAATGGCAACGGCCACATACTGAAACTCCGGATGCAGACTGATAGCCAGGTTTGCCGGTAAAGTCCATGGAGTAGTTGTCCAAATAACCATGTAGGCGTTGCCGATCTCTCCGAGGCTATCTGGAATACCGGATTTAACAGCAAACTTCACATAGATCGAAGGCGAAGTATGGTCGGCGTGTTCCACTTCCGCTTCCGCTAACGCGGTGCGGCAAGAAGTACACCAGTGAACCGGCTTCAAACCTTTATAGACCATGCCTTTTTCGACAAACTTACCGAACTCGCGAACAATGGTTGCTTCATAGGAATAGTCCATCGTCAGATAGGGATTGTCCCAATCCGCAAAGATGCCTAACCTTTTAAATTCTTCCCGCTGAATATCGACGAACTCCTGAGCATAAGTGCGACATTGTTTTCGGATCTCGCTTTTTTCGAGACTCATCTTTTTTTCTTTGAGCTTCTTACCCACCTGGTGCTCAATGGGTAACCCGTGACAGTCCCATCCCGGGATGAACTCCGCGTCGAAGCCCTTCATACTCATGAACTTCACAATAAAATCTTTGAGGATTTTATTAAGCGCATGCCCCATATGAATATGACCGTTCGCATAGGGAGGACCATCGTGGAAAACAAATTTTTCTTTGCCTTTCGAAGGTCGCTCTTCGTAGATTTTTTCTTTAGCCCACCATTCAAGCGTTTCAGGCTCACGCTTGGTGAGGCTGGCTTTCATTGGGAAGTCTGTTTGCGGTAAGTTGAGTGTGTCTTTGGTTTCCATGATTCTCTATTTAAATTTCATCGCTTGTTTCGCTCGGTCGAGAGTAGAAGTGGCAACCAACTGCGCCTTCTTTGTCCCTTCGGCAATTATCTCTTCTACATCTTTTGGCTTTTTAACAATCTCATTGCGCTTTTCCATGATCGGGCGCATGCCTTCCAACATGGTTTCAGTGAGCATATTTTTACAATCGCCACAGCCGATTTTTGCAGACCGACAGCTTTCAGCCACTTCATCCTGCATCGATTGTGGAGAGTATATTTTATGAAAAGGATACAGGTTACAAACATCCGGGTCACCTGGATCATCCCTGCGCGCCCGGGCCGGATCGGTCAGCATCTGCTTTACCTTTTTTGTAACCTCTTTTTCCGTATCCGAAAGAAAAATAGCGTTGTCGTACGATTTGCTCATCTTCCTGCCATCGAGACCATTCAGCTTGGGGATGTCAGAAATTTTCGCATCTGGCTCGATGAACACTTTCTTCTTATATAGATTATGAAAGCGTCGCACAATTTCCCGCGATAGCTCTAAATGCGGTGCCTGATCGATACCCACCGGAACAAAGTCTGCGCGATACAAAACAATATCCGCCGCCTGCAATACCGGATAGCCGAGAAATCCGTACGTACTCATATCGACTTTTTTTACCTCTTCCTGCTTTTCTTTATATGTCGGGTTTCGCTCCAGCCAGGGAACAGGAACCATCATCGAAAACATAAGGTGGAGCTCGGCATGTTCAGGGATTTTAGATTGCAAAAACAAAGTGGACTTTTCCGGGTCCAATCCGGCACTCAACCAGTCCACCGTCATTTCATAAGAAAAATTTTTGATAAGGCGGGGGTCTTCATAAAGCGAAGACAGAGCGTGCCAGTCAGCGATAAAGAAAAAACATTCAAATTCTTCTTGCAGGTCCACCCAATTTTTAAGAGCACCAAAATAGTTCCCAAGATGCAGTTTTCCCGAAGGCTGCATTCCGCTCAATATACGTTTCATCGGCAATTTTTCATATACGAATCAGGCGAAACTCGCCCGTAAAACTTGAATGATCATTGGGAATGTTTCCTGACTCAGGAAAGACACCGAATAGTTAATGGGGTACATCAAAATGGTTCCGATAATTTTCGTCCCGGCAAACTGATCCAGCAAGAAAGAACCTAAAATCAAGAACGCTCCGAACTTGTCCAAGCCCGTCAACTTTTCCGCAATATGATGAGGAACCATTCCTTTCAACACACTCGCCCCATCCAGAGGAAAAAGCGGTAGCATATTGAAGATCGCTAAAGCGACATTGATCCATATACCATAAGCTAAAATAACAAACAAATAAGAAAAATCAGGCGAAATCAAACGAATAAAAAAACTGCAACCCACCGCCATGGCAATGTTTGCAAGCGGTCCTGCAATGGCCACATACATCATGTCGCGGTGCGGATTCTCAAAGTTTCTCCAATTCACAGGAACCGGTTTGGCCCAGCCGAATCCGACAAAATAAAAGAACAAAACACCCATGATATCCAGATGCCGAAGCGGATTAAAGGATAACCGCCCCAACCGCTGAGCCGTGTTGTCGCCAAGCATGAGGGCCACGCGCCCATGGGAATATTCGTGAACCGTTAAGGAAAACAAAACAACCGGGGTCATCAATATCATCAATTGTGTTTTGGTCAAACCGAATGCCTATCAATAGGGAAAAAAAATCAGGCTACCGCGTAAAACAAAAGAAGGGCCGATTTCGAGGTAAAATCCTAAACTGGCGATATTTTAACATATATGATGGTCACTAAAAAACCATTTTGCAATGAACCGCAGCTCGCCATAACATAATGCATTTATAGTAATACTCTTTGCATAAGCACCTAGAACGGGATTAAAAAAATCCCACTTTTCACAATAATTCAAGCCCACCTCTTTGGGAGGACTGTTCATTTACAGAAGGAGGAGTTTTTCTCCAGACTATCTATATTTATCTGTAAGTAAAATAGTCTTTGCATATTTCTGGTGGGTGTAAGATACGGAGATCTTAGCTAAGAACAAACCTAGATAACCGTCCATAAATCCTTGTTTTAAAATATAATTTTTAAAAAATGCGAAGGGTGGGCGAAGATACAGATGCGTCCAGTTAGCTCGGAATCCATTGGATATTTTCTCTTGCGCATAGAGGGTAGAATAGCGGTCTTGGCGTTGGATATAGTCTTCTCGGTCGGAATAGGAATAGTGAATCAATGCATTTTTTAGCGAACCTGCATTGTCGTCGGGAGCCAATCTTTCGTGCACCTGAGTTTCGCTGAAGGCGATCTTTTCTTTATCGTAGAGCCGCAATATCCGATCAGGATACCAGCCACCAAACCGAACCCAGCGGTCGCCAAAATAGTTCTTACGAGGTAGATGATAGACAGGGTATTGCGGCCCCTCTTTCATAACTTTCTGGATTTCTTCTGCTGATTCGGGGGTCACGACTTCATCGGAGTCTATGTTTAGAATCCATCGATTTTGAGTTTTGGCGGCACAAATGTTCTTTTGTTTTCCATATCCATGCCAGGTCTCAGTGAAAACCCGATCGGTGTATTGTTTGCAAATTTCTACGGTTCGATCATCACTATCGGTGTCGACCACAACAATTTCATCGGCCCATTTAAGACTTTCGAGGCAGCGACCGATGTTTTTTTCTTCATTTTTAGTGATTATCGTTACGCTTATTTTTTCCATTTACTCTCATCAAACTCAAGAATGTTTGCCCAATTATAGCATCGCATTTTCTTCCAACTGATTAATTTTACTGCTTTTCTGGATTTTTATGATATTATTAGGCGGGAATAAAATGGTCAGTTCTTGGTCATTTTTTGCTTAGCAAGCACCGATTTTTTCGCATCGGGTCACGACACTATTATGGAATAATGGATGACCTCATTTTTATTTTTAAGGACGCGTTTATTCATTAACACTCCTCGTTCTAACCAATTTATATATGATTGAACAAAACCTGCAAGTCGCACTTGAATTCTTCAAAGAAATCTGGTTTCAACTGGACTCTCAGTTTGGACTGGAAGAAACCGAAGCTTTCAAGTTCATCCACCCTTATCTGCTTCAACTTCAAGATAACCCAACGTATATGGGAATTGCTTTTGCCGCCTTGGTTCTGGTTCCCTTCGGCTTATATAAGGTGAGAAGCATTTCTCGTGAACGCGAACGGAAGTTTGATGACCTGATGGAAGAAATGGAAGAAGATGAGGACAACCTTGATGAGGACAATCCAGCCCGGTTGCGCCGCCCTAATCCTGACGATGAAGAAACCGCCGCTACAATGATAGAGGATGAGGCTAAGCTTGATGAGGGCCATCCAGCCCGGTTGCGCCGCCCTAACCCTGACGATGAAGAAACCGCCGTTGTAATGAAAGAAGATGAGGCTAAGCTTGAAGAGGGCCATCCAGCCCAGTTGCGCCGCCCTAACCCTGA
>CALJGH010000157.1 GCA_938073925.1 uncultured Nitrospinaceae bacterium | reverse complement strand
ATGTTTCAATTGCCCACAAAAAAAATCGCGATAAATATATGACTGGGGTTTGACTTTATTGATGGAAGCAAGCATTTTCGGCGAATTGAAATATAATAAGTAAATTATCACTTGACTTTATTTTTGCTAACATAAACTGTGGAAAACTTGGGGATAAGTTACCCTGAAAAACCAATATAACCATTAAAAAGGATAGCTTAGGGTTAGTTGATTAAAAATTAATCGTTTCCCCATTAATATCTAATCGTTTTATAAACAGTGACTTGCGCATTATTATTAAAAAAGTTTTAAATTCAGTAGTGCGAAGCTTAAAAGCAACTACACGTTTCTGACCAAATCAAATACCAAACACGCCAACCTGGTGCGCCAAAGCATCGTACAAGGACTAAAACCTTCTCAAAATCAAATCAACTCCATAACCGATGACAACGGGTTGGAGTTCTCTGAACACAAGAATATAGCTAAAACTCTGCCGGATAATATCTACTTTGCATATCCTTATTCTTCTTGGGAAGAGGTTTGAACGAAAACACCAATGGGCTCATTCGCCAATATTTACCAAAATCACAACCCTTGAATAACGTCACTCAGAAGCAACTGAACTTCATCATGGATCAACTTAATCAACGACCCAGAAAAACTCTTGGTTTCAAAACTCCCTATGAGTTATTCTTCAAAAAGAAAACTTTACTAACTGTTGCACTCCAAACTTGAATTCGCCGAGTGTGTTCCTAACTTTTCCCGATTTTACGACTTATGTAAAGGTCTCTCGCTAGAAGGGAGTTGTAGGACAGGGGTATAGGGCTCTTTGTATTGGCGTTGCCACCAGTTGCCGGTTTTTTCTTTGGTTTCTGTGTCGGCGAACCAGTAATCGTAGACCACAGCCTGGATGTATTTCGGAGGCTTTTCGGGAAACGGGTTGCTTGCTAATAAATCGAGTACTGGCGGCGAACCTTCGAGGAGTCGGGTCATAAACTGGATCAGCCATGGATTTCTTTCATAATTGCTGAGTGCGGCGAACCACATCTGCCAGTCGAGTCGCGGCTGGTGTGGAGCAACAAATGCCGGAGCTTTGCTTAACTTTCCCGGTTTCCATTTGAGCTCATACGTTTTCCATTCCTGACCATCATTACTGCCCTTTATAAAAATCTCCGGACGCGAAGTGGTCATCACTGCAAACAAACCGTACTGATTAACGATATGGAATGGACGAATGGTGTTCACCATCGATATAAAAACAGAAGGGTATTTCACCGGACTGATAAACAAAGGAACAACATATAAAAGGACACTGATCGCCAACACCCCCTGCCCCATTCCCTCTAAGAACCACTTCTTCCATTCGGGTATGCGGTTTCGGGTTTCCGTAATTTGCCATTTTCCCGGGATACATTTTCTGAGCAACGCATCATCGAAAAGTAAAATGCAAAAGGCAATCGTTAGAATATTAAAGAAACAATAGTTTCCGGTTAATAAAATCAGCAACTGAAAAAATATTAAAATAGAGGCCGCCACATAACGGATCCTACCAGGCCCAAAAATCAGAAACGGCACGCCCAACTGGATTATCAAAACCGCGATAACCGAATACTCCTGAAACCCCTGCGGTAACTGATGCGCATACCAACCTATCCATGTTGGCAGGGGTTGTGTTTCATAATGATATAAGAGTGCGGAAAGGTCTTTCCATGTGGGGTCACCACTCGCCAGTTTTACCCATCCAGATGTGAATATGACGCGGAAGAGTAAGAACTTGAAAAGCAGAAGCACCCATGGAGATGGCGGTGGCTCAATCGCCAATCTGGGTCGCCATTTTAACGGTGCCAGAAAAATGGCTAGAAACCCTGCTTCCAATAACAGAGTGTCCCATTGGAATCCGAGAAACTGCTGCCCCACATTGAACAGGGAGAGGTAAAACAGCCATAATAGGAAAAGCCCGAGCGCCGGGGCGATGCCTGCGGCTACTAGAAGAGAGATCGCCGCCCCAGCCATACAGATGAATTTTAAAAATCCGTCCCCCGCTTCCAGCCAGAACAAAGTCGGTAGCTTCCAAACACGTTCTACCCCCATTTGCGATTCCACTTGCTGTAGAAAATTTTGTGCGGGAAGAATGCCTTCCTTACCGATCAAGCCCTCAATTTGACTGCCAAAAGAGGAGAAAGCGATGAAATAAACCAGTCCTAATATAACGATGAACAAACGCCTCGTCAGATGCCAGGTCGGGCGACCCAAGGCGGTTCCCCAAACCCATCGAGTTAGGAAACTAAAAAGCTCTCGATTGTTTGCCACCTGGCGGTATGCCCACTCCGATATTAGAGCAAATCCTGGGACTTTTTCGTAGGCCCACAGCGGCAGTTTGTGCATGGAGGTAGCAAGAGCTTTATAAACCCCTTTTGCCCCGGAATAATAGGTGCCGTCTGGATATATCAGATATATCGATGAATCAAATTTCTCTGGGGCGATCTGAGGATATTGAGAAGCCGCTTCCTGAGAAGGCTTGTAGACCACCTGGTCTTCAGTAATATGCTGCCAGCGATGAACCCAGAACGTGCAAAACCCACATGCTCCGTCATAAACCAAAACCGGTCGCTGGTCGTTAATATCCAAACTATTTCCCCCAAAAAATTTTCTCCGCATTATACCCGCTATTTTACAACTACCTGAGTTCAAACCCGAGTCGGTTGATTCTATCAATTACCATCAAAAAAAGATTAATAGTTTCGGTCGGTTCGAGCTTGCGTTCCGGGCCGACCTGATATAGTTTCTTTAGACCTATATTATTATCAGGAGCCTGTTTCTCCATAGGCGCCTGAGCGTTGACCCAATTTCCCAGGAACGATTAAATGGTAGATTTTACGCGTGAAGAAGTTGAAGCTGCTATAGAAGAATATGCTGCAACCCTCGTTGAGGAAGAAGACGAGTTCATCGATGACGATGATGATGAAGAAACAGCAGAGCCTGAAGAAGAGTTAGAAGAAGAGGCAGAAGAAGAAACCACTGAAGCTCCCGAGCCTGCAGAAACTTCTGAGCTTTCCGCCCCTGAAGAAGAACTGGAAAAAGAAGACGATCCCAAAGAAGTTTTCGAAGGCAAAGATTTATCCGGCCTGGATTTATCCGAAATCAATTTTCAGGGTATTAGCTTAAAAAATACCAATCTGAAAACAACTAATTTGGCAAATAGCACCCTGTCGAACTCGAATATGGATCAAGTTGATCTGAGCGAAGCGAATTTAAGCAATGCTGAAATGGAGAATGTAAGCTGTCTGGAAACAACCGCTACAAATGCTAATTTCACATTAGCCAACATGCAGGGAGCAAAGTTTCTGGGTAGCAATCTTTCTGGCTCCAATCTCGACAGTGCCAACTTAAGAAAATCTATATTTCTCGAAGCCAATCTTTCGAAATGTAATTTGAACGAGGCCGACCTCAGTAATTCAGATTTTTCCCGTACTGACATGAGCCACGCCACCATCGTCGAATCTAATCTGAGTCGTGGCCGTTTCAATGGGGCTAATTTGGAGTCGGTAGATTTTACCGATTCGCGCTTGAGTATGGGCGTATTTTTTGAAGCCAATTTTAAAAATGCGAATCTGAATAGAGCTCAAGTGAAGGGCGCCAAACTCGCCGGCGGCACCTTCGAAAATACCAACTTGCCCCGCGCAGATATTACGGGAGCGGACCTGACCGATGCAAAATTTATGAATTCCAATTTAAGTCGCGCTAAATTAAATGGAGCTATTTTACGCAGAACCTATTTAAAAGGATCAGACCTGTCTGAAGCCGATTTGAGTATCGCAGATTTAACAGGTGCCAGTCTGATAGAAGTAAAACTGATTGGTGCCAACATGGAAAGAATCAAACTCAATCAAGCAAAGTTGCCAGGAGCACAACTATGCGGCGCAAAAATGAACAAGGCAAAACTGGCACAAGTCGATCTATCAAAAGCCGATCTGAGCGGTGCCAACCTAACGGGGGCCGATCTCACAGAATCTAATTTACGAGATTGTGATCTGAGCCGCGCAAACCTCACTGAGGCGATATTGCAAAAGGCCAATTTGAAATCCACTTTCCTAATAGGTGCAAATCTACAAAAAACGGACTTGACGGATGTAAACCTGGAAGGAGCGAATATCTCGGGAGTAAAATTAGGCAAGGCGAACTGCCAAAAAGCAAATATGAAAAATGTCGACCTCCAGCGTTCGGATCTCGAACATGCAGACTTTGCCCAGGCCGATCTAGCAGGGGCAAACCTTACCGGCTCGAAGCTCGTAGATGCTCTTTTCAAAAATGCTAATTTAACAGGGGCTAATCTGAATCTGACAGATACCACCGATACCGATTTTTCAGATGCCAAAGGCTATAATTCCTGAGATACTGCAAAGCAAAGAAGATCTACAAATTAAGTTTCAATAATTTTATAACCTTGTTATGAATAAAATAATTTTCTCTTTCCTTGCCCTTATTCTTGCACTCAACATTACGAGTCCTGCTCAATCCTCTTCTTTTAAAAAGAATATAATTAAGGGAGTCAAATTCCTTGATGATACTGAAGAGGTCGAATGGTACAGGGTCGAAGTGAAAAGTCTGATCATCATATGGAAAGGGCTTCCGAAGTATCTCCAGCACACCAACCGTAGAGCCACTATATACCGAAGTTTAGCAACCGGGCGCGAAAAGTACACGTTTGGGCCGTACGCCATACGCAGAAAAAATAGAAGGTGGGAGGTGGAAAGCCCTATATTTGGTTTGTCTCAGCCATTAACGGCAGGGTCAAAAATGGGAATTGTAAACGTAAATTTTAAATCCCTTAAATGATTTTTTGCATCTAAACAACATGTAACTTTCATTTTTGAATTATGAGCAATTCACCTAAATCAACAAATTCATTTTCTTACATAGCCACCAAAGCTCAACCATTGACTCTTAAAGAAGTCCTTCAGTTAAGAGATGGCATGAAAATCACAAGGACCCCAAATTCTGCATTTTCCCAGACAATTGCCTTACCCCCCATTTTACAAAACATCAACCACTTTAATTCCTTGAATTAATGCTACTTAAATTAATAAAATGGAAAAACTAGAAGCCGTTCAAAAAGTTTTAAGGTTCAGCACTCCTATTCGCGAATGGTGCATTAATGAATTTTCCCTCCATTTTGATGATTTCGACGAACAAAATGTGGATGACTACGAATCAGGCAGTTACGGAGATATTGCCGATGAAATTCTCGAACGCGGATTGGATGAACAGATTATTGAAGAAAGTGATTTGAGTTAAGCCTCCAAGATATCCCAAACGCACCCGATCTAAAAGGTGCAAAAATATTTAAAATATTACATATTTATTTTATAAACCCCAAAACCCTCCCCTAAAAAATTTAAGCTCATATGGCCTCTTGACCTTATGAGAAAAGCCTTTAATTTAAAGTTTCAATAGCACTTGGAGTTACAATAAGCCCATGAGCATTGATATCAGCAAAATATCGGAATGCAAATCTGCTTTACATAAACTTACTTTATGTTGGTCCTGGAAACAACTCTGAGGTTCTCCCTAAAAATCTGTAATAAGCGAGCCCTATCCATTCATAGATCGCATTTGAAACGGCAGATGTTGAAGAAAGTCTCGGAGGGACCCGCAGGGTCAGTTCTAACTTTCCAGTTGTTTTAAAGTCTACCGGGTAAGGGATTACCTCCCAACCCAATTTTCTAAATATGCCCACCGACCTGGGCATATGCCAGGCTGAAGTAATCAGCACCCATTTTTCTCCTTTTTGAGGCTTCACAAGTTTAAATATATTTTGTGCATTCTCCATTGTGTTGCGGGATTGAGAATCAAATATGACCCGATCCGGATCAAGCCCCATCTGTTCAAAGAATAACCTGGCTGTAAAAGCGGCTTTATACTCCTGTGCACCTATGGCACCTTGTCCGCCTGCATAAACAAATTTTGCATCAGAAAACCTACGGGCAAGACTCACAAAAATTGTCAAGCGTTCTGCAGAATCTCCAAGACTAGCTTGCCCTCTCACTTGAGTGAGTTTAGGACTTTCAGCTCCTCCCAAAACAATCACTCCGTTTATATCTTCGGAAAGAGGTTCAGGAATGGGAAACCTGTTCTCAAGAGGGATCAACAACATACTGGAAATCGGAAGCAAGGAAAACAGTATAATAATAGTAGTTGTAAATGCAACCAGTCTTAGTCCAAGCTTTTCCCGGCCAAAATATAACAAACAAACTCCTACCGATAGCACCAACAACAAGCTAACATCCGGTGAAGCCAGCCGCCAAAAAACCTTAGAGATGATCCAGAGTACGGTATCCATTTAAACACCCCAAAAACAGAAAAGAAAAATCAATTCAAGCTAGCAAACAAAGCTATATAATTCAATTATTTAATAGCCTGCCTCGGTCCGTCAAGCTAGTTTCATTTATTCCGAAATTCTGTAAGGAAGTATTTAGTCTCTCAACAAAAAATAACTACCTATATATAGAATATTTTATATAAAATGATATGGTTAAAAATAAATTGAAAAACCAGCTCAGCTTATAAGGAGTGGGGAAACTTATTTCCACTCTTTTCAACGCTCAGGAGATTTAATGTGAAGACCAGCACCGATATTCGTGAAGACGTTCAAGAATACTACGGCAAAATTCTTAAAACTAAAAATGATCTACAAACCAGTGCCTGTTGTGCCGCAGACTCAATGCCCGCATACCTCAGGCCCTATTTAAAAAATATACATGAGGAAGTGCAATCCCGTTTCTACGGATGCGCCTCTACTTTTCCATCCGCACTTTATGGAAAAACCGTAGTCGACCTAGGTTGTGGGTCAGGACGTGACTGCTATCTTCTCGCGCAAGTGGTTGGCCCGAATGGGTTGGTCATCGGCATAGATATGACAGACGAACAACTGGCGGTGGCAAGAAAGCATGTCGGCTACCATACTAGTAAATTCAATTTAGACAAACCTAATGTGGATTTTCGTAAAGGATGGATTGAGGATCTCGCTACTGCCAACCTTGAAGATAACTCTGTTGATGTAGTTATCTCCAACTGCGTCGTAAATCTTTCGCCTGATAAAGAAAGTGTTTTCCGGGAAATTTTCAGAGTACTAAAACCCGGAGGAGAACTTTATCTGTCGGATGTCTTCACCGGTCGACGTGTTCCCGAACCACTCACCACCGACGCGGTTCTGCTGGGAGAATGTCTGGGAGGTGCTCTCTATATGGAAGACTTTCGACGTATGCTTGCTAAAGTCGGTTGCCTGGATTACCGGGCCGTCTCGAAAACACCCATCACCTTGAACAATGAAGATATCCAGCGCAAAGCAGGTATGATTGATTTCTACTCTATGACCGTACGAACCTTTAAATCCGACTTTGAAGATATCTGCGAAAACTATGGTCATGTTGCATACTATAAAGGAACGATTCCCGAATTCCCTCATGGTTTCACTCTGGACGATCATCATTATTTTCAGACCGGAATTCCTGTTCCTGTATGTGGAAACACCTACAAAATGCTGAGCGAATCTCGATTCGGTGACCACTTCAAAATGACAGGAGACTTCAAAACTCACTACGGTTCATTTGATTGTAATGTTGCACCGGCACAAGAAGGTATTCCCGCTAGCGGAAATGGGGCTTGTTGCTAACCGTATTCAGCAAGGCTGAACATCAATTTAACGTCCCCCTGCTAATAATTTTTTTTGATTTTTAAGAGAGTGGTATGGGTAGCCGACAGCTGGATATTGACTGCGGGAAATGCGGCACATTTATTGTGCGCTATCGAAAGGAAGGATCCGGTCAATTAATTAGGCTCTATCTGGACAAGATACTGCAACCAAAATCTTTGGCAGCTCTAAAATCAAGTGGAAGAAAATCTAATATTCCTGTATTAATCTGCACAGAGTGTGACAATCATATTGGACATCCCATCGAACATGAGGGAAAACGTCTTGCCTACCGCATGATTAAAGGTTCGTTTAAAAAATCCAGCAACTAAATCTCGGGTTATCCTGAAAAAATCAAGCATCCAGTGTGAGATCACCTTTAGGCACTGCAATACAAGCCAGACATGACCCTTCTTCGGGTAGGGATCCCGGTTCTCCTACATAACTCACCTCACCACTTTTTATCGCCGTCAAACAAGTGCCACAATTTCCAGCTCGACATCCAGAGTCTAGAGGAATTCCATTATTTTCAGCTAATTCCAACAGCGAGGTTAAGTTTGGATCCCAGGGAAAAACTTTTCCAGACTTAGTAAAACTCACATCAATTTTTGGTACACCTTCACTTTTAGAATTTGTTGTGCATTTTTTAACCGTTGCGGGACCAAAGGCCTCAAAATGGATACTGGTTTTAGGCACACCCCAAGCAGCTAAATCATTACGCAAATCCTCAACCATCGGAGGTGGTGCACAAATATAAAAATCATAATTATTGGAAGGCAGTAAGTTAATCAAACTGCTGACCTTGACTCTCCCTTCTATATGATAATCTTTCTCTTTAAAATCAGTTTCAGCTGGGGAGCTATAGAAAACTTGCAAATTTACATTCGGGTTTTCTTTAGCAACTTTTTCAAGGTGCTCCTTCATAATATGCTCTTTCTTATTTCTCACTCCCAAACAAAACCAAATTTCCCTTTGTGAGTCTACTTCTACTAACGCATTTAACATACTAAGAACGGGGGTGATACCAACTCCGCCTGCAAGTAAAACAACTGGGCCTTTAGCATTGATATCGAGAAAAAATTGGCCGCTCGGCGCTTTGACATCTAAAATGTCATTTTCATTTATGGATTCATGAAAATGGTTAGATACTAACCCAGGAGGTGCTTTTGGATCATTCCTAGGGGGCGGGACCTTCTTTATTGAGACTCGATATCTATCTGGATGATGAGGGCTATCGGATAAGGAATAGCAGCGAACAACTGGATGTGTATTGCCCTGAATATTTAACTGAAAAGTAAGAAACTGCCCTGGAAAAAAACTTGGCAGAGGCTTGCCATCATGAGGTGAAAGATAAAATGAAGTAATGTCATGAGTTTCTTTAACTTTCGAAACCACCTTAAATTTTCTAAATCCATTCCAAGATAAGCGCGCCTTTTCATTTTCCAATCGCTTAGCTTCAATGATTTGATCAACACGGACCTTCAACAACTCTCCTTCCAGATCAGCTCTTTTTTGATTTAAAGTCAGCGCCCTGGAACTGTTTATAATGAGAATCAGTATATAGGCAAAAAGAGCCAACAAGAACAATAGTGCAATAGAACCTATAGCAGTATTCAGCAAAACTCTCTCCTTATCACGACAACTTCATTTGTTTTTTGCAAATCATTTTTGAATTTCCGGAATTTGTTTTTTCACAGCAAACATTTTCTTTTTAAATCTTGGGTTGAGATGATAAACATGGCAAGTTTGACAATCCTGATTTATCTTTGATTTTACATGGCACTGCATACAAGTTTTCTTTTCGATGGATTCAAAGTTACTAGACCATTCAGTCCCATCAAAACTCTTAAACGAGGCCATATAATCTGCTTGGCTATTTAAAATATGACAATTTGAACAAGAATTGTTGTTCCCCATTATTTCTATGTGACTCGAATGGGAATATTGAGAATGTGGTCTATTATTTACATTCTTATACTTCCATTCAACTTCCAATTCTTTTTTCCCCTCTTTAGTGATCGTTTCGTTTATAGCGTGACATTTGACACACCCTCCCACGCCTTCTTTGTCTGATATAACCTCATCTCGCATTGCAATAGCTCGAGTCGCCTTATCTTCATCGTCTTGAGCGGTTGAGACGGCCAAAGCAAACTCAACCCAACTTTTTGCTACGGGATCTCGATGGCCTATGGGTTTATAGCGAACTTCCAACATATCAGCATACCACCCCCCAAATTTTGCTTCTGCAGGTGGTTCATATTCCAGATTCAACCCCCAGGAACAGGCTGCGCGCTTAAGTACTTCTGGGTTCATCCCCAATAAAAGTTTATCGGCCAAAGGATTTTCTGTTTGGGAGTTTAACAAATCTTCAACAGGGAGAATACTCTCTTCTGCCATGGCCAAAATGAGTTCCTGCATAGGCTTTTCATAAGTTTCTGGATCATCTTCTGGAACATTTAATAAGAAAGAACTAACTAACGCTGGGATCTCAGTAGAAACACTGAGAAACTCTTCCTCGGTTTTATCTTGAGCTGGAGCGTTACAGGCTTGGATCAATGAGTCCCCATCAATATAGTTTTGCATAAATTCGGGAAGGCGAAGCAGGACCAACTCTTTCTTCTTGATCTGGGATCCGTGACATTCAACACAAATCATTTCAAAAGCCTGAGGTCGAACCTCGCGATCCGATAAAGTCACTTGATGGCAGCCCATACAAGATTTGGGTCCTTTATCAGAAAACTTAGGGTTTTCGAAGTGTTTGTTTAAATGTGAGCTATGATCAAACTTAAGTGAATTGCGATTAAAGTAAGGATATTTTTCAGGAAATTCCGGATGCCCCTTTGAAAAACTATCAAACTTATTTTTATGACAGGTATTACATTGTTCACCAGTCAATTTTAGATTGTTCATTCTTTCGCCATTATGTTCACGATGGCAAATGACGCACTCAATTTTTCTAACTTCCCGATCTTTTATCAAATCTTTATTATTATGGGAGATCGAGCCAGACCCGCTGAAAGAGTGACAATTAGCACAACCTACCGAAATATCTTCCTGAGAAAACACGGCTTTTATCCAAGCAACAGGCCCTTGAGCATGAGCAGAGTGGCATGAAGAACAACCCTTTGTTTCTGTAAACTTCTCATGTGACCTCGATAAAGGACCAGCATCAGAAACACTAACTAAACCCCTACCTTCTGGGTTCAAAGCCAAAGAACCAGCTAATAAAGCAATAATAGTTGCTACTGTCAAAAAGGATATTTGTCCCCGAATAGACCGTAAAGTTTTTTTTGGGGCACAAGGTGGTCTTTGCCATGAACATTCTCCATTCGGTCCTGGCCCTTCATTACATGAACCACCAAATTCTTTTGCCCTGCGGCATGACCAACGGCCTTCTTTAAAAAAAGGTTCACAATCCTGTGTTCCCCCACAACTACCATCTATTTTTGGACCTTTAAAACAGGGCGTTCGCCACATAGCGCCTCTGCCACATTTGTAAGGGAAGTTGGGGCGTTCATAAGAACTTTTATCGTGATCAAACTTATTCTCTTCCATTTAATTAAAGTAAACCTGAATAACGATTAAATGCCATACTGCCATTACCATTGCCGCTGCTGCCAGAGGAATATGAATAAGCAACCAATTTTTCAACATGGTTTGTAAAGAATAATGGTGATCAATTTTTATTTTGATTTCAGCCAAAGTGAATATTTGTTTCATGTATTCGCGTTCCGCTTCATTCAAAAATCTTTCAAGAATTGCACATTGCTGAATTATCCAGTTATGTGAATCCCGTCCTCCAAAAATATTATTTATAAAAAACCGTGGACGTTGAAAAAACCAGCCTAATGTTTCCAAATAATGTTTTGCGAGCGTATCACTTCCTGTTTTTTCTGTGCATTCCAAAATCAGCTTCTCACTCTTTTTTCTTATTTTTGCAATATCGTGGGGAATGCGTTCATATATGCATTCAAGACCTATGCGAGTCAAAAGATTAGGATAAATCTTTTCCATGATTAATCCTACTATCCCCGATAATGTTGTTAAATAAAATAAACTTGCAAGAATCTGAACATATAATCCCTTTGGCCACAAACTTCCTGCATGCAACCAGAATAATAAAAGTGCCAGAAAACCCATAATAGTGTGAAGTAAAAACCATTTATGAGCAGGCCATAGTGGCAAAAAAGGCAAACGTTTTCTTATATTAAATAAAAACAAAAAGGAAATTATAAAAAATAAAGCGCCTCCACTTACAAATTCCGAATAGCCTAGAGAATTGTCTATCTTTAAAGTCCAAACCGAAATCAAGATAAAAAAGATAAAGGCCAAAGATATATATCCAAAGATTCTTCTCATGATTAGCTTGTAGTATTTTGATTCATGGTTACTTCTCGAAAATCTACTCTATTGAGTGCATCATGTGGGCAGGCATAAGCGCAGGCGGGTCCAGTTAACTGGTCTGCGCAAAGATCACATTTAGTCGCTTTAATAATGGGTTTATGATTGTTCGGGTCTAATATATGATCACCCTCTTTATCACGAATCGAAACCATGCGTATATTCGAGTAGGGACAAGAATTCGCACATGTTTCACATCCGATGCAGGTATCATCATTTATGATTACCATTCCACCTGACATGGAACGATGGATCGCGCCGGTAGGGCAACCTATCATGCATACAGGGTCCGCACAATGCATGCATGCATTCGCCACCATCCAGTTTTGAAAAGTTTTTCCATGCCTAACAAATCTTGGATTACCATCGTGAGTTGCGGCGCAAGCCCGAACACAGTCATCGCAACGGACACATCTATCCAAATTTATCAACATTGCCTGAGTTCCATTAACAAAACGTTCCTGGACAGACCATTCCTGCAGAGCTCCCTCAACAAGGGTCTGATCAAAAAAATCTTGTATCCTTTGTTTTTTTGGCTCCGAACTAGGCATTTTTTTCGCTGGGCTACCAACCCTTGTTCCACCTTTTCTTTTTGTATCCCAATAATCAAACAAATGATTTTCAATTATCTTTGTTGGCACCCGAAGAATTTCCACATATCCAATTGCTGTTATAGTTACCCTTAAGCTGATATTTGGTTCACCTTTCCAAGCTCTATAGAGTTCATCAGCTCCATAAAAATCTCCGGCCTTTAAATAAGTAATAGTTTGAGTACCATTTCCTCTTTTAACGGAAATCCTTGCAAAACCCGCGCGCA
>CALJGH010000156.1 GCA_938073925.1 uncultured Nitrospinaceae bacterium | reverse complement strand
ATATTTTAAATCGAGATTGTAATACAGATGTAGGTGAGCTAATGAGTCAATATGGTGGTGGTGGCCACAAGGGCGCTGGTACCTGCCAATTAGAAGTAGGAGATGCAGACACAAAACTGAAAGAGATCGTAGACAAGATTCGAAACAATGGCTAAGTATTCAGTATTGTCCGTCTCTTAATCAGTAGGTCCTCGGTTCGATCCCGAGACGGCCCACTAATAAATACAATGGGTTACAGTTTATGCTGTAGCCCATTTTTTATTATGTTTACCAGAATGTTTACCAAATGAAGGCAGAATCCCACGCTCTTTCCGTTCCTCGTTTCCCCCGTCCTGTAATACAATAAGGCCTTTACCATTCTATAGGCTAGTTCTATGGGCTCTAAAACTGTATTTATTTATGGATTGTTTGATCCAATTGACGCCAAGGTAAGATACGTTGGAAAAACCAACTCACCGCAAAAACGTCTGAGAAGTCATATTAATAGTGGTCCACAAGAGTTCACTCCAAAAGAAAAAATGAAAAAAAATGGGAGTTAGATATGAATATAAAATTTATTTTTATGGGGGCTGTTTTTTTTATTCTAGCAAATGTTAATCCATTATTTGGGGAAGAGATTTTGGATTTACCTGCTATCGAAGGTTCTCATTCAGTTGGCAATGATCAGAATAAACTAGGAATAAACGCATATAAGAAAAAAAAATTCAATCAAGCCTTAAAACATTTTCAGATAGCTTCAGTGGTTGATCGAAAAAGAGGTGAGATATTTTATAACCTTGGCTTAACTTTTCATCAGCTTGGAAAACACCTAGAGGCAGCAAAACATCTTCAATGGGCTTTGAAGCTTTCTCCAAACAATAAAATAATATCAGAGTCTAAATTACTTATTGAACATAATTGCGATAAAAATCCAAAAATACCTTGTAACCTCAAAAAACCTAAAAAACATCAAATAGAAGGATCGGATACAATTTCATCTCCAAATTATATGCCCTCATATAGCGGTAGTGGTTACTGAATGCGGTTTGTCCTTCTTATGCGCTACTAGCACACTTTCTTGAACGTAAGACACACCTCAATCCAGGGTTTTTAGTTCATCCAAAGTCAAAACTCTTAATGCTTCTTTTTCCTCTTTCGTATATCTTTGGGGTGGGGATAATTTAGGGGTGAATATTAATATGCTCAAAAATCTATTGCCCGTTCTTACAGCAATTCTATTAATATCAAATGGGTGTGCAGGTAGACAACCGCAACTTGTTCAAAGTGATGATCAAAATAAGTCTTGTGAAGAGATAGATACAGAGCAGATATAAACCTTTGATACTCAAAATTGCTTTGCAAGCTTAAGAGCCAAAGCAATATCCTCTTTTATTTTCATACTGTTAAGTGTCGGTTTATGATTCCTTCTCCCAAATTTTCCATATCATCCGCAGCAACGCTTCGACCTTTATCAAGAATACAGAAATTTTGAGCGACCCGACGCGCAAAGGGAAGCTTTTGTTCTACAAGTAAAATAGTCAACCTTTTTTCCTTATTGAGACGAATGATGATGTCGCCAATTTCATGCACAATATTGGGTTGGATTCCTTCAGTCGGTTCATCCAAAATCAGAAGTTTCGGGTCAAGAGTTAAAGCTCTTCCAATAGCGAGCTGTTGCTGCTGACCTCCGGAAAGGTCACCGCCGCGACGATTTAACATCTGTTTAAGAACCGGAAATATTTCAAAAACAAAATCAGGAATTTCCTTAAGACCATCGCCGCGAGCAAGGAGACCCACACGAAGGTTTTCTTCCACGCTTAGCTGAGTGAAAATCTCGCGGCCTTGAGGAACATAACCGATTCCCTTATAGGCACGAAGTTCAGCGGGTTTATTTGTCAATTCATCCCCATCTAAATTAATCGAACCGGATTCTACAGGTAAAAGTCCCATAATAGATTTAAGCAAAGTGGTTTTTCCCACACCATTTCTCCCCATCAAACAGGTACAGCTTCCTGCAAGGACATTCAGGTTAACATCCCAAAGAGTATGGCTTTCACCATAGAATTGATTTAGATTTTCGACTTTAAGCAATTTAACTTCCCAAATAAACTTCTATTACTTTTGGATTATTTTGAACTTCTTCCATTTTCCCCTCTGCCAGCACATGTCCTTCATGCAAAACCAATACACGGTTTGCGATGGATCGAATAAAATCCATTTCATGCTCCACCACTACTACAGAGTGTTTCCCGGCCAAGGATTTTAATAACTCGGCCGTATGTTCTGTTTCCTGATGGGTCATTCCTGCAACCGGTTCATCAATCAGTAATAGCCGAGGGTCTTGCGCTAAAAGCATTCCTATCTCTAACCATTGTTTTTGTCCGTGAGACAAAAGACCTGCGCGAAGGTTCTTTTGATTTTTCAAACCAATCGTTTCCAAACCCTCTTCAATAATTTCCCGTTGTTTACCATTTAAGGTTTTGGTTAAAGATTGCCAAATACCTTTATTGGTATGAAGAGCTAGCTCCAGGTTTTCAAAGACAGTGTGATTAAGAAATACGGTTGGTTTTTGAAACTTCCGCCCGATTCCAGCATGGGAAATTTCAAATTCTGTCATTTGGGTAAGATCGAGGTTTTGACCAAAAAACACGGTACCTTCGTCTGGACGGGTTTTTCCTGTGACCACATCCATCATGGTTGTTTTGCCTGCTCCATTGGGTCCAATGATGCAGAGCAATTCCCCGTCATCCACAAAGAGATTTAAATCGTTCAAAGCCTTGAACCCATCAAAACTAACGGTGACTTCTTCAATATAAAGTATGCATCCATGGCGGGTATCGATTAAATCGTCTTTGACATGTGCTCCAGAACTATCCATTTTGATTTCCTTTCCTTTTAATCCTCAGCCGAGAAAAGATACCGACAAATCCTTTTGGGAAAAAAAGGGTTACAACAATAAACAAAATGCCTAAAAAGTAAAGCCAATAATCTGGAGCGGCAACTGTGAACCAGCTCTTAGCTCCGTTTACCAGCCCTGCTCCTACAAGAGCCCCACTCAAAGTCCCTCGGCCGCCAACCGCAACCCAAATTGCCATTTCAATTGAGTTGGAGGGTTGCATTTCACTGGGATTTACAATACCTACCTGTGGCACATAAAGTGCTCCGGCAATACCACAAATAAATGCAGAGATTGTCCAAATAGCGAGTTTATAATTCAGCGTATTGTAGCCGGAAAACATCACTCTGTTTTCGGAATCTCGGATAGCAGTTAAAACTCGACCAAATTTTGACTGCACCACAAAACGTGCAACCACATAAAAAATGAAAAGAACAATAGCCGTAAGAATATACAAGCTCATCTTGGTTGAAGGCTCTTGCAAGGAATATCCAAGAATCTTCTTGAAGTCTGTTAGGCCATTATTGCCACCGAATCCTGTATTATTTCGAAAAAACAAAAGCATCAGCGCATAGGTCATTGCCTGAGTAATAATGGCAAAATAAACTCCTTTGATTCTGGATTTAAAAGCAAAATAACCAAAAATAAATGCGAACAAACCCGGCATAATCAAAATTACAAAAAAAGTAAAAATGAAACTGTCAAAACCCCACCAATACCAAGGTAATTCTTTCCAGTCTAAAAAAATCATAAAATCAGGCAGCTCACTTTTATAAACACCTTCTTTTCCTATGCTCCGCATTAAGTACATACCCATTGCATATCCACCCAGAGAAAAGAAAACCCCGTGCCCCAGACTAAGAACACCCGTGTAACCCCAGATCAAATCGATAGCTAAAGCAACCAATGCGTAACATAAATATTTTCCAAATAAAGAAAACATATAGTCCGGGATATGCAGGAAGGAATTTTCCGGAGCAAAAATATTTAAAAGTGGCAATAAAATGATTGCAATCCCTAGCAAGGAAAAAGTAAAAAGCCATCCCTTTAAAGAATGTAATTTTATTATTTGTTTAATCATTAATTAATTGTCAACCATTCGACCTTTCAAGGAGAACAATCCCTGAGGTCTTTTTTGAATCACTACAATAATTAGAACGAGGACTATGATTTTTCCCAATACGGCTCCTGCAACTGGCTCTAAAAATTTATTAAAAATCCCTAAACTCAATGCACCCGCTACAGTACCGGCAATGTTCCCAACTCCACCAAGCACCACTACCATGAAAGAATCCACAATATATAATTGCCCTAATTCAGGACCTACATTACCGATTTGCGATAACGCAAGCCCCCCGAGTCCTGCCACACCTGAACCGAGACCGAAGGTATACATATCCACTTTATAGGTCGAAATACCCATACAAGAAGCCATTTCCCGATTTTGGGTGACAGCTCGTACCTGCAGTCCTAATGAAGTTTTTTGCAATAGCATCCAAATAGAAATCACTACTCCAACAACAAAAATAATAATTGCGATTCGACTGTAAGGAAAAACTATTCCATTCATTACCTCCACTCCACCAGACAGGTAAGAAGGATTTGCTACTTCTACATTTTGCGCACCAAATACCAATCGAATTGTTTGAATTAAAATCAAACTAATTCCCCAGGTTGCAAGCAAAGTTTCTAACGGTCGTCCGTATAGGTGGCGAATAATTCCTCTTTCCAAAATAATGCCGACTAGAGCACTACCAAGAAAGGAAACAGGGATCGCTGCAATCAAGTACAACTCAAAATATCCTGGCAGATATTCCTTAAATAAGTTTTGCACAACAAACGTCAAATAAGCTCCCAGCATCAACATTTCACCATGGGCCATATTAATGACTCCCATGAGACCAAAAGTAATGGCCAAACCTAAAGCGGCGAGGAGTAAAATACTTCCCAGGCTCAAGCCATAAAAAAGGTTCGCTGCCTGGTTCTTAACAAACTGGCGCTTTTCAATTTTGGCAATAGCATTGGAAGCAGCATCTCGGATTTCAGAATCTTTTTCCAGAAACTCATCTTCTTCATTTTTTTCGAGAACTTCCTCTAATATAGTCTTAAAGTCATTGTTGCCGAGGGTTGTTATAGTTTTAATAGATTGCAGTCGCTTGCTTTTATCATCACTATTTAATCCTTCTTTTGCCAGGACCAATAAAAATAGGTTGCGAATCTCATCCTCAGTTTCCTTTTTCAAAGCTTTTTCTATTAACTCAACCAGATTATTAGACGACCTTTTTAACAGATCTCGCGCTGCTGACAATCGAATTTCGGGGTCATCCGAAAATAATTTCAATTTCCCTATTGCTGTAGATAAAAGTCTTCTGACCGCATTATTGATCCGAGGCTTTCGCAGATTTAAAGAACCTAACTCAACAGGCTGACCGGTCAATGCATCGTATCCCTTGTCCTTGGCTTCATTTAGGATAATAAGGGAATCATTGTCACTTATTCGAAGACGCTTTTCTTTTAAAGCCTCCATAACAGGAATTGCTGCTGGGTTTCCCATATTACCAAGGGCTTTTACCGCCAGTTTAATTTTGGACCGACTTTTGTTTCCAAGATCCTTTAAAGTATTCTCAAATTCATTTGCTTCGACCGTGGAGATTAAAAAAAATCCCATCGTTAAAAATACTACCAGCGCAAAAATAAGTTTTGAATTTCCAGAAATTTTCAAGTTGAGACTCAATAGACGAGGTTTAAATGAATAAAATGATTTTTTATTACAACAACAAAATCCCTCCATTAAATGGAGGGATTCCAGTAATATATTAAAAGTTTTTTCGGAATAAACTCCCCCCTAGGCTCCACAAATAAATCTTGGAGGAACAAGGTAAAGCTTTGGGAGCCTAAGGATAATAACTAATCCATTAAAACTTTCCCTTTTTGCAATTACCACATACCCAAGGGTAGGTCCAATCTGCGACTTTTTTCGCGCTATCTGGTATGAAGGGACTCCAGGCTTCTGCCCTGATAGGACCCTTGGTTTTCCAAACGACTTCAAATTGGCCATCTTCTTGGATCTCACCTATGACAACGGGTTTGTGAAGGTGATGGTTTTTTGCATCCATGGTAATTTCAAACCCAGATGGCGATTTGACAGTTTGCCCTCCTATAGCCTGTCGAACGGCATCAACATTTGTAGTCCCTGCCTGTTCAGCGGCTTGTGCCCACATTTTTATGCCAATATAAGTTGCCTCCATAGGATCATTAGTCACGCGTTTGCTGCCCCCGGGAAGTTTTTTCTTATTTACATAAGCGTTCCATTTTTTTATAAACGCCTTGTTCTCCGAGTTCTCAATAGACATGAAGTAATTCCAGGCAGCAAGATGTCCCACCAAAGGTTTGGTATCAATACCTCTTAACTCTTCTTCTCCCACTGAGAACGCGACTACCGGAATGTCTTCAGCCTTTAGTCCTTGATTAGCAAGCTCTTTATAAAAGGGGACGTTGGAATCGCCATTGATAGTAGAAATCACTGCCGTTGGTTTGCCCGCGGCGAATTTCTTTATGTCAGCCACAATGGTTTGATAATCACTGTGGCCAAAAGGTGTATAGGCCTCCATGATATCCTTTTTATTGATCCCTTTAGATTTGAGAAAATAATTTAAAATTTTATTCGTCGTTCGTGGGTAAACATAATCTGTTCCCAATAAAACAAACCGTTTAGCTCCGCCACCGTCTTCGCTCATTAGATATTCAACTGCTGGGATCGCCTGTTGATTGGGAGCAGCCCCTGTATAAAAGACATTATAAGAAGATTCTTCACCTTCATACTGAACAGGATAAAATAGTAATCCATTCAATTCTTCAAAAACAGGAAGAACAGATTTTCTGGAAACAGAAGTCCAACAACCAAAAGTAACCGCAACCTTTTGTTTTTCGATCAATTCACGGGCTTTTTCTGCAAATAAAGGCCAATTTGAGGCAGGGTCTACAACGACAGGTTCGAGCTTTTTACCGAGGACACCACCTTTTGCATTGATCTCTTCAATTGCCATCAAAGCAACATCTTTAAGAGAAGTCTCGCTAATAGCCATGGTGCCGGAAAGAGAATGCAATATCCCCACCTTAATAGTTTCAGCGGCTTGAGCTTGAACTGTGAAAATGAAAAGCACCAAAGCTAAGATTATTGACTTAAAAGTTATTTTAGAAGCTCCTCTTTGAGACTTTAACAAGCTCATTTTTAACCGTCCTTTCTTAATCTTTTATTATTATTTTATGTAGAAATTTTTACTTTAAACTTTATTTAGCAATAACAATGCCAAATTAAATTTCAAACAAAACACCTTGTAAAGTAGGAACTTATGGTAAATGCTTATATTTTTTCAGTTTTTTGTTTGCTCTAAAATCAGGCATTACAAAAAATTGCATGCTTTATATTCTTGCTAAAATTTTATTTTTAATTGAAAAAAATGAGAAGGAAGGGAACAAAAAAAGAAGTTGTTGAGAAGGCTGGATTCTGCAAATGAAAATAATATTGCGCGGAAAATAAAAAAGGGAGAGAGGTATTAGCCTCTCTCCCTTATAACCACTTTTAATCTATGGATTAAAAAGTCTTTACAATAATTGGAACTGCATACCAATGTTGAAAGAATCTACAGTCGCAGCATTGGAACCGTTTTTATCACCAGAGTAAAATGCCATTATTTTTGCGTTATGGCCGTCAATTATATAGTTAAACCCTCCCTCTGTAACGG
>CALJGH010000155.1 GCA_938073925.1 uncultured Nitrospinaceae bacterium | reverse complement strand
TGTACTTTTCGGACAAAATACCGCTGCCTGAACAGCATCCATATCGTCATCAATAAAGTTACAATGAACAGCGACCGTATCATTTAACACATCCAAAGATTTAAGATAACGGGCAGGAGTAGTACCCGGAACTTGCCAACTCAAGTCAAAAGCCTGCCTGTCTTTTAAAAGATCAACTAAAGGACCTACGCCTTTTTCAATAAACTGCACCTCTTCATCGGTTTCCGCCAGATGCGTTGACAGAAGACATCCGTATTTTTTTCCCAATTGATCTAGGCGTTGCCACAACTTTGCAGAAACAGAATAAGGCGCGTGTGGAGCAATTCCTAAATTACAATTCGATGTATGAGTTTTTAAAATCGCTTCAACCTCTTCAGCGATGACCTCCGCTCTCTCTTCCTGAAAACCGATAGTTTCCAAAAATAAAATACTACGGAATCCTAGACCCGCAATAGAATCCAACAAGGCTGGGTCTGTTACATAATCCGCGATGCCGGTTACGCCAGAGGCTTTCATCTCATCCGCACCCATGCGTATACCCTTCATTCTTTCATTATCACTTAAAGCAGCATTGAGGGGAATCAAATCACCAATCCAACGGGCAAAGGTTTTTGCAGGTGAAAGTTTTTTTTCAAGGGCCGTTAAGCCTAGATGGCTGTGAGCGTTGACAAATCCCGGCATGAGCAAGTAGCCCGATAGATCCAGGGTTTCTTCTACCTCTCTCTCCACAGGAGACATTGCTACAATCTCTCCCCCTTCTATTATAAACTCACCGTTTTCAATTGGCTCACCACATTGGGTAAGTAAAACGCGGGATTTTATTTTTAAAGCCATAGGCATCCCCTAAAAGGGAGGGGGAGGATTAAAAAAAAGTGGTGTCTCGATATTGCTGGTAGGCTTCACCCAATTGTTCTCGCAAAACCAGCTCTTCCGTTTTGGCGCGGAAAATATTCAAAGGAACTACCACTACAAAAACATAAATCAGACAAATCGTAGAACCGCAGGCTAGTAACAATCCACCCAAAGTCAAAACAATTCCAACATAAACAGGATGACGTAAATATCGATACACTCCATAGGTCACCAGTCGATCTGTACCCGGTAAAACTGCCAGCGAAGGCCCCAGCGTCAACATGGCCAGAATCCATAAGATCACTCCCACCGCACCCACTGACAATCCTGCATAAACTAATTCATTATATCCGAAGCCAAAATTCTTTGGCCCCAAATAAGCAAACACCAAAGGCAAAAGGTAAAGCGACGGAACTAAAATATTCAACAAAAACCGCTGGTTGGAACTGAGATTTTTTATATCGATCATTAATAAAAAAGAATTTAATTCTTCCTCTAGTGAGAGGAGGCAGACAGCAATGACTAAATTCTGCTACCAATAGACTTCTCGGCTTTACAAGCTAATGCTAGTTGTCACCACGGCTAGTGGTGGTTATTTTTTTATTAAAAATTTCTCTGCCTTCCAGAATTTCCAGATCAATTACTACTTTAAAAAACGGCAGAGATAATTTCATATTTTTGAGTTTGACCGCATCCTTTTCCGAAACCAGGATGAATTTGACTCCTTCTTGAGAGGCTATGGACTCTAGTTCTTTAATATCATTCAAGCTGTATTCATGGTGATCTGGAAAAGCTTTAAACATTTTTAGTTGCACCTGCACGTCTTGCAAGATTTGCCGGAACCCTTCTGGATTAGCAATTCCACAAAAGGCAATCACGGGCTGACATTTTAAAACTTCAGCATCACAAACATCTCCATTTTCCATATTAATTATAGAATCTAAACGAAGATGGGTTTTTATTTGTGGAATGGAACTCAAAAATTTCGGCGAAAATTTAATGCCCCCCCCTGAATAACGGGTAAAGCAGACCATATCTGCTCTTCGCGTTTCACTGGCTGGCTCTCTTAATTCTCCTGCTGGAAACAGATGATTGTTCCCTAAAGGTCTTTGATGGTCACAAAGCAGAATATCCAAATCCCTGCACAAAGCCAGATGCTGAAACCCATCATCAAGAATCAAGGTATCGATTTCATAGTTTTTTAAAGCATAGCGGCCAGTTTGAAACCTGTCTGGGCCAGTAAGTATTGGAACATTTTTCAACTTTTCCGCCATCATTACGGCTTCATCCCCGACCCATTCAGGCGAAAGAAGAATCTCTTTCCCATCGCAAACCACATTTACCGGTTTTTTAGATTTACCACCATAACCGCGGGTGAGGATAGCGGGTTTGAATCCATTGCCCCTTAGGGTCTCAGCAATCATCATCACAAAAGGTGTCTTACCTGTTCCTCCCAGCGTCAAGTTACCCACACTGATCACCCTGCAATCGAGGCTGCGTCGAGGAAAAATTCCCCAGCGGTAAGCCCAAAGCCGAAAATGATGGCCCAGAAGATAAAAAAAGGAGAAGAACCTCAAAAGCCAGAAAATGGGAAACCAATACCATTGCCGATTTGGGGATATTATTTTGTAGAATAGTTCTGACATAATTATCGATATTTTTAAAACCTCTCCGAAAGGAGTATACTCTCAGTCTATGGATTTTCTGTACTATATTCTTACTGGTGGCATCCTCCTTATCACATCTCCCTTCCTGCTTTTAAGGGGATTGGTTTCCTTCGCCTTTCGAAAAGATATCAAGGAAAGGATGAATGGCGCAAAAGCTCTTCCAAAATTAAAAGATAGTTTGTGGATACATGCCTCATCTGTTGGCGAAGTACGTTTGGCAAAAACTCTTATCACCGTTTTACAGGAGCAGGGCGAAACCCGTCCCATCGTTTTATCCACATACACTCCTACCGGATATACACTTGCGATGGAAGAAAAACTACCGAATGTTTTCAGGTTGCCCATTGACTTTCCTTTGTGGATGAATCCGGTTTTTGGTCAAATAGAACCTTCGCAACTGATTTTAATCGAAGCGGAATTGTGGCCTTGCCTGTTACGGCAATGCAAAAAAAGAAAAATACCCGTTGTGCAAGTCAACGGACGGGTCTCAGAAAAATCTATACAACGGTACGGAAACTTCAAGAGCTTCTTTTTATGGATGACAGAGGCGGTGTCGTTATTTTCCATGCGCTCTCAAACCGATGCTGATCGATTGATAGAGCTTGGCATCCCCGAAGACAAAATACAGGTGACGGGCAACATTAAATTCGATGTTCTTCCCATGGTATCCGAAGAACTAAAGACTGTCACATTCAACCCCAATTCTTTTTTAATCGTTTTTGGGTCAACCCGACCTGGTGATGAAGGCCCGGTGATGGAGGCTTTTCTAAAATTAAAAAAAGATTTCCCAAATATCATTGGCGTGATCGCACCCAGGCATATGCAACGTTGTCGTGAAGTGGAAGACCTCATACGAGAATTTAGTGTTGAATACACTTTACTTTCCAATATGCCGGAAGGAGATTGGGCCAACCATCCAGGCTCATTAATACTTGTGGACAAAATGGGAGTATTGAATAGTTTTTATGCCAATGCCAAACTGGCTTATGTGGGAGGCGGATTCAACCCACGTTTCGGCGGTCAAAATATTCTCGAACCTGCTGTGTTCGGCACACCTGTGCTGTTTGGCAAACATATGAATAATTTTGAGGAAGAAGCCAGATTACTCATCGAATCGGGTGGTGGAATTCAACTACAAAAAGAAGAAGAACTCTACTCAGCCCTCAAAAAATTACTGTTAAA
>CALJGH010000154.1 GCA_938073925.1 uncultured Nitrospinaceae bacterium | reverse complement strand
TGACATTATGGATTGGGGTTTTGGTATTAGAGGGTCTAGCTAAAACGGTTGTTGAGGATACTCAGCGTTACGATTATGTACGTTTATTGATTGGGATCGAAGAAGGTTTTGAGATGCTGGGAGCAACGCTTTTTATTATAGGATTCAGCAAGCATCTTAAAAATTTGCAGGAAAAATCTCGATCCGATTCGTAATTTCTGCCTTCTAAGGCAGGCGGTTCAACACGGCTAAGATATCCTGATATCTTGGGAGGGCTAGGTTACCTTTGTTGTATTATGAAAAGCCTGTCCATATATTTTATTTTTCACAACTGCATTTAAGTGATTGGGTTTAAAGGAAAAAGTGGAACCATCCTCAGGTAGTAATGAAGAATTATCCCGCTAAATATTTATTGATAGGAAGCATAGCCGCTACTGGAATTTTTATTGTGGATGCTTTACTTCCTTTGGGTATTGCCGATGGCATGCTCTACGTTGCCCTCGTTTTGCTCGGGATGATGGCGCGAAACCGAAAGCTGATAATCATTGCCGCCATTGTAAGCTCGGTATTGAACTTACTGGGATATTTCTTTTCGCCACCGGGAGGAGAGTTCGTAAATGTTATCGCAAACAGAATATTGGCTTTCATTACTATCTGGATGACGGCAATATTATGCCTGCTGAAAAACAAGGCCGATGAAACACTTCAGGCTGCGCGTAATTTTCTCGAAACAAGTGTTGAAGATCGTACCGCTAAACTACAGGAGGTCAACCAGCGTTTAAACAGTGAAGCAGATAGTTCGAAGCTGGTTAAGGCTATCGCGATTGCTTCTAATGAAGCCCGAGCTGTCAACGATACCCTGTATTTTTGTATAGAAAGGGTTTGCAAGTTTGCAGGCTGGCCGTTAGGTCATCTTTATTTAGCTGCAGAAAAACCGGCTTCTGGGCTTATCCCTACTGAGATTTGGCATGTGGGTGATCCAGGTAAATTTGATGTGTTTCAAAAAATTACGGGAGACTCACCTATGCAAGCGGGTATTGGGCTTCCCGGGCGTGTTCTGGCGAGTGGCGAACCGGAATGGATCATTGATGTTACAAAAGATCTAAATTTCCCTCGTGCCAGGCTGGCGGAAAATATTGGTGTTAGAGCGGGGTTTGCTTTTCCTATCTTAATAGGTCGAGAGGTGGTCGGCGTTATGGAGTTTTTCTCGACCAAAGCCGCCGAACCTGATAAGGAAATGCTGGCTATCATGGCGCAAGTTGGGACTCTATTGGGGAGGGTGCTTGAAAGAAAACGTGCGTTAGACCAGAGTGAAATATCTCAGGAACAATTACGTAACCTTTACCACCGATTGCAGCAGGTTCGTGAAGAGGAAAGAACACGAACTGCAAGGGAAGTGCATGACCATTTAAGCCAGCTTCTAACAACTATCAAACTGGAACTTTCCTTGTTAGATAAAAAACTGGCCCGGAATGGTCCGGGAACTCAGGAGTCTATCCTACAACTATTGGAAATGAGTGATGATGCCATCCAGTCCGTTCAAAGAATCGCGATGGATTTAAGACCCCCGATTCTGGATGACCTGGGTCTTGCTGAAGCGATCGAGTGGCAGGTCAAGGAGTTTATGACTCGAACAGGGATTCACTGCCAGTTTCTCGATCAAATGAATGGTTTTGAATTGGATCTCGAAAGATCAACGACTCTGTTTAGAATATTTCAGGAAACATTGACTAATATTGTACGACATTCTCAGGCAACTCAGGTGAGCGTCGAGTTATATGTTTCCAAAGAAAATATTAAACTGGAGGTTCAGGATAATGGCTGTGGAATAACAGCTGAGCAAATACAAAACTTACGGTCATTGGGTTTGCTTGGAATGCGGGAACGCGCTATGGTATGGGGAGGCTATGTCAAAATTCAGGGTGTTTCCAAGGGAGGCACTAGGGTAACCATCAACATTAAAAAGGACGGAAATGGTGACAACGAAGGAGAAAATTAAAGTAATTATTGCGGATGATCATCCTCTATTTAGAAGAGGATTGAAAAATGCGTTTTCGGAAACTCCAGACATCGAAGTAGTGGATGAAGCGGAAAGTGGGGACGATCTGTTAAAGAAAATCCCAGGTTCCAACCTCAATGTTATCCTAATGGATGTGGCTATGCCAGGTAAGACCGGGCTGGATCTTTTAAAGCAGTTGCGCGATGAACAGCCTAAGCTACCCGTTCTTGTTTTGACGGTCTATCCTGAAGAACATTATGCGGTTCGGTATTTTAAGGCAGGAGCATCCGGATTTATTACCAAAGAAAGTAGCACGGATCAGATCTATGCCGCGGTTCGCAAGGTGGCGAATGGGGGGAAGTTTGCCAGCCCGGAAATTACTGAAAAACTGGCGTTTGATTTTGGCAAGTCAGACCGGCCTTTGCATGAAAATCTTTCGGATCGCGAACATCAGGTTTTTATGATGCTTGCGGAAGGGGAGTCTCCTACAGATATTGGAAAAATTTTGTCCCTGAGCGTTAAAACCATTAGCACGCATCGATCTCGTATTCTGGATAAAATGCAAATGAAGAAGAATGCAGAATTAATTCATTACGCGATTTCCCATCGGCTTCTGCAATAGAAAATCGAGTTAATGTTGTAAATATCCACCCATCCGCTATTACTGGGCTATCTATAGGACAAATACTTATAAAATAGTAGGAATAAATTTACCTATAAATAGGATATATACTACTTAAAAAAAGTCCTTATGCCTATATTTACGTAGCGATTGATCTATTAGAATCTCTCCTAAGAAAGCATCAGAAAAAGTCTTACTGTGCACATCTTTGTTTAGTGTACTTATTTCAATAGTGTTTTTTTAATGCAAAAAAAGGAGAGGGTATATGAAAAAGATTTTTGCTTTAACAGTTGCTTTTATCGCTGGTATTGCGATGACAGCTAGTGCGGGTAGCATTGCTCCCGGTCAAATGACAAAATGTAACGATGCCAAGAGTATTACTTTAGAAAATCCAGGACCTGCTAACGATGCTAGCGGCAAGGATGGTTACTCCGTTAATGATCGTGGTGGTGCGAATGTTGCGATTTGGAAGTCTTCCAACTTCACAACAACTCCTGTAACTTTAGGGCCTAACGATAACAGCGATAGTGTTAATGGTTCTGATGGTGGACGAACTGGCTTGCCACAACGAGGTGGAATGGGTAAACACAAAATCACCCTGACTTCTCAGAATAATTTCAGCCGTGGCGATTCCATTGGTGATATTAGTGGATTGGTTAAAATCACCAACACGGGACAAAACCCAGTAACTGTTACATGTAACTAAACTTTTTGTAAGGACTTAATAAGCGAGTTAGGTCCTTATCCTAGTGAAACAGCCGGCCACTCCCTGGTCGGCTGTTTTTTTGGTTCTTCCCTTAATCTGCCTCTATTTTTAAAATCCCTGGTCATGTATGCCTATTCCGGTACGAATTTGTAGTCCATATCCTTTTTTCTTAACATATTTGTAAGATTAAGATTATAAAATTATAGGAAATATGGATGGTGGTGGAATTCGATTCAGAAAATTTATTGTCTTGTTAATTGAAATAAATC
>CALJGH010000153.1 GCA_938073925.1 uncultured Nitrospinaceae bacterium | reverse complement strand
CATTTGGGGAAAATTTTTAGAACTCTATCACTTGGAAAAATAAAGTACAAGCATTTATTTGCCAAAATCGACTCGATTTTGCTGTATGGATAGCATTTTTGAGTGAAATTCGAATGATAACTGCGTCAATTTGTCTCATATTGTCTCATAATCGACGACTACCGAGGCCGAGCATAAAGACCGCATTATTTTAACTACTGGTAAATGGTTTTCATGACTGGCATATATATTTAATCCATCTCGGTCTTTAAAATGCGCAGTAAGAGCAATGTCATAGCTTCTCTCTGATTCTAGAAAATCAGTTCCTATTTCGATGGATTGTAAAGTTTCAATTTTTCCCTCCAGACTTCTTAAGCTACTGACAGCACGTTCCATGTTTTCAGTAGTTTTTTCGGCTAATTTGAACATTACAATATGCTTGACCATTTATTTTCTCCATTGATAATTAAAAATAAAGATATTTAGTATAATAAATTCGAGCGCAGAAAATATCATTGTTGATCATATAATTTTATAAATCAGTATTACTAATAAAATTTCATATTATGTCCTGGTGGATGGGTGCGGGTTTAGGGTTTTTGCGTGGCGGTCCTTTTGGTGCTGTTGTGGGCGGTGCTGCTGAGTATTTTCTTGGGCAAAAATTTCAAAAAAAACTGCAAAAAAGTTTGCCAGGTATTCATAACAAGGCAGACTTTATAACTTCTCTGGTGATAATTCTGACTCGGGTAGGAATAGTGAATGGTCCTTTAACTCAAAAGCAGATTGGAATTATCCACAAATTTTTTATTAAAAACCTGGGTTTTGTGGTTGCAGATTTTAAGAAAATTGATCCTCTAATTCGTGAAGTGCAAAATAAAAAACCAGATATAGATCCCTTTGTTAAAGAGTATAGGAAGTCCTGTGAGAATAATTATAACCTCTTGCTAGTCGCTCTTTGTTATCAGATTTCTTTGGTGGACAAAGGCTTGGGCGAGGGAGCGGAAAGTTTACTTAAGCATATCGTTCTTTTATTGGGTTTGTCTTATGACCAGCATAATAAAATCAGAGTAAAATACTCTCTGAAAATAATCAAAACCCCGTATCATGTTTTAAATATTCCTTCAGATGCTTCAAATGAAGAAGTGAAGAAAGCTTATCGGAGTCTCGTCAGTGTGTGTCACCCCGATCGGGTAGCACACGAGGGCGAAAAAGCTGTAGAAGACGCACATTTGAAATTTCTGGAAATCCAGGCGGCATATCAGGAGTTAGAAAAAATTCGAGCTATGTAGCCGGGCCTTACCCACCAACGTGAGGCTAGATTCTATGAGTAATTTCTGTTAAACCATAGATGAAGATTTAGTTCTTACTAGTTCTTTACCACTAGTGTGTCCTCCCTCGCTAAGGGGTGGCATCCTCTTCAATCTCAGGATCTTCGAGTTTTCTGACGATGAGCGATTGAATTTTTCTTTTGCTTGAATCTTTGACAGTCAGACGATAAGAGCCCGCAAGAACTTGATCGCCGGGATGAGGAATTTTTTCGAGTCGGTCAATCACTAGTCCGGCAATAGTTTCGAAGTCTCCTCCAGGCAAATCCCAACCTAACGTTTCGTTAAGGACACTTACTTCCGTGTTTCCTTCTATTAGAAACCCGCCTTCAGCATACGGTTTGTATAGTTCTTCTGGTTTGTCATATTCGTCTTCTATTTCGCCGACTATTCTTTCAAGAAGATCTTCGATGGTAACGAGACCGATACAACCGCCATATTCATCCACGACAAAGGCCATATGTAAACCGCCTTGCTGTAATTCCTTCAGTAAATCGTCAATCTTTTTATTTGGTGGAATGTAGTGAGTTGGCCTAACCAATGCTGTGATAGGAGAATTATCCATTTCCTGATCCAGCAGATCGAAAGCATTTAGAATCCCTATCAAATTATGCATCCGCTCATGAAAAACGGGGAGACGGGAGAACCCGGAGTCATTTGCCATCTCATGTGCTTCTTGTAGGGTAGCGGTATCCTTGATAGCTGTCATTTGAACCAGAGGCACCATGCACTGTTCTGCCGTGAGTTCTCCAAAGTTAAATATGTTATGGATGATTTTTTTTTCGGTGGTGCCAAGATCCACAGTTTGTGAGTCCAAGCTCAATGCCTTTCTTAACTGATCACGGCTGAAAGTAAATGTCTTCTCTGTTATACCTTCTGGAACTCGGCTGGTTAGGCTTTGCGAAGTTTTTGAGAGCCAGTTAATGAAAGGCCTCATGACCTTGTAAAAAAGATTCAAGGGATAGATCATTATTAACATGAGGCTGTCAGCGCGATTCTGGAAAATAACTTTAGGTATGATTTCTCCGCCAAAAAATACTAGAGGAAAAATAATCACCATAGCCATCCATTCTCCGAAGGCACCAAACTGAGAAACCATGAACGCGGTGAATATAGCCGTGCTGGTCACCATGGCGAGGTTGGTGCCCAGCGATGTTGTTGTGAAAAGTTTTTCGGGATCGTCCAGAAGAGTTAAAACGGATTTTGCAGCGGAATTTCCCTCATCTGCCAGTTGCTTCATTTTAATCCGATTGACTGAAACCATACCAATTTCAGAGCCAGAAAAAAATGCCTCTAACATTACAGCGAGCAGTACCCAAAAGATTGTGGTTGCAGGATCCATTATGTTGTTGCGCTCTTAATTTTTTCTGATTCTTCGGTTAAGGAAGGTGTGGTCGATCGCTTGAGGAGTGTTAGGTGAAGGTTAAGGATTCTTGACCCCTTCATTTTTTCTACACGGAATTTAAAGTGGTCCACCGTTGTTGATTCTCCTGATCGAGGAATTCTGCCAAAGAGACCAAAAACCAAGCCGCCAACTGTATCGTAATCTTCCTCTGGTAGCTCGCTTTTGAAAAATTCATTAAATTCTGCAAGGTTGTAGGCCCCTGAAATCCTGTATTGATTTTCGCTAATTTCCGTTAGCGGCTGTTCATCCATTCGCATTTCACTATCAATTTCGCCAACGAGCTCTTCAATGATATCTTCCAGAGTCACGAGACCACTAACACTACCATATTCATCTAGAACAATTGCCATGTGCCTCTTTACCTTCCTGAATTCTTCGAGCATCTCTTTGATCATTTTTGTTTTGGGAACAACAACAGCAGGGTGAAGTATGCTTTTTAAATTTACTTTTTCCCGTGGTAAATGTTTGAGGCGTGTCAGGTCTTTGGTGAAAAGAATACCCAAAATCTCTTCATCATCATTTCCATACACTGGGACTCTGGAATAAAAATTCGCAACAATTCTTGGGAGAATTTCGTCAAGGCTATCATCGATATTTACCGTGAACATATCAATTTGAGGTGTCATAACTTCGCCCACGGTTGTTTCCCCAAATTCGATGGCTTTTTGAATCAAATGCCTTTCATCAGAGTCGATAACCCCTTCACCTTCGCCAACCTGTACCATGGTGCGAAATTCTTCGTCGGATATGGAGGATTCTTTTTCGGAATGAGTCAAAATGCCAATGGAGCGCATTATTTTTTCCGTCCAGGATGTGAATAGTTGTTGCGCAGGCTGGACGATATTAGCAAATCCTTTTAGAGGGAATGCTGCAAACAGAGCATAGGATTGTGCATATTTCAGAGAAATACTTTTTGGTACTATTTCGCCAAGGAATAGGAGTAGTAGAGTACCAACGCCAATGGCAATTCCTACACCGATGCTACCAAATAAGGTAATCGTAATAGAAGTGATGACAACAGAAATACCAATGTTGACCAGTTCGTTGCCTATATAAATAGTTATCAGCAGTTCACGTGGTTTTTGCAGGAGGGAATGAACCAGGCGGCCGGAACGCCCTTTTTTTTCTTCCATCTCTTTTTGCTGGAGAGGATTGAGTGAAAAAAAAGCGACTTCGCAGGCCGAAAAAAAGGCTGAGCAAGAAAACAAAAACAGGAGTAATAGCGACCGCGGAATTAATGAGTCGTCCAAAGTTTTTAAGTAACCTCAAGTTTGGCTGGCACTTGTTTATCGAATTATATGAGACTCGATAGGGGCAATTTATTGTAACCGGTAGTGTTAAAAATGATTGAAACCGGATGATTGGCGGAGAATTTCTCTTTTTCCATTTTTCTTTAAAAGAGAAACTTTTTTGGACGGCTGAGTGATCTCCCCAATATGTGTCACAAGTGCTTCGGCCTTTTCAAACTGCCTATATAATTTTTTAACACCATCAGCTGGTAAAGTAAATAGTAATTCATAATCTTCACCCCCGTTCAAAATGAAGGGTGCAGGATTTAGGTTGTTATCTGCACAAACTTTTGAAAATGCAAGCGATTGGGGTAGCTTTTCTTCACAAATTAAAGCCCCGGTTCCAGATTGTTTGCAGATATGATGCAGGTCCTGCACGAGGCCATCGCTGATATCTATCATGGAATTTATTTTACAGGTGGATCGTACCAGCAATTGGCTTTCTTTTAATCGTGGAATCGGAGTTAGGTGCTTTTTAAGAAGATATTTTTTTGATTTTGCAGAGCATTTCCATTTTTTACCAGATTGTATGTTTAATCCTAAACTGGAATCTCCCAATGTCCCGGTCGTGAAAATCAGGTCTCCTTTTTTTGCGCCTTTTCGAGTGAAGAGCTTTCCGCTTTTGGTCTCGCCAATAATCGTGACGTTGATAAAAAAACAATTGGGTGATGAAACGGTATCTCCGCCAAAAAGTTCAATATCATAAAGTTCGCAAGTTTTGTGAATTCCTTTATACAACTGGTCAAGAAATGAAGATGAAATTTTTTTGGATATCCCCAATGTTATTAAAATCCGAGTCGGGGTGCCACCCATCGCTACGATATCACTGATGTTCACTGCAATGGACTTTTTACCTAACTGCTCTGCCGAGATGGTAGAAAGTTTGAAGTGAATATTTTCTACCAATGCATCCGTGCAGACGAGTTGGTTTTTTGATGGACTTGCAGAATAAGCGGCGCAGTCATCACCAAGTGGTAGAACAGTATTACTATAGTGATGCTTGAAGTTTTTGGATAGACGATCGATCAACCCAAATTCACCCAAGTCTTTGATTTTTGTCATGGCCGAGGAAGATCTGTTGGTTTAGATATATATGGTATCAGAGGCATAAATAATTGCCAACCTATTGCGGTTTGAGAAGATCGCGAGTGAGGGAATCAACATCGAATTTCTTTTCGATTTTGATAGAAATTTGACTGCCTTCTTCCAGTCCGGATTTCTGAAGCTCATGAATAAAACAGGTCAACTCGATATGTTCTCCGGTTTCAGGAACCCAGATGGTCAACTCTCTGAACTGGTCTGCCTTGTTGGGCGGAGTCGTTACTTCTGTTATTTCTCCATCAAGTGAAATCATTCTTGGGTTTCCTTTCTAGTTAAGTGGAGTTATGCGGAACAACTGGTTTGACGACCGAGAAACTCTTGCGGCGTATCTTGGGAATAAAAATCTGCATCAATATTGTATTTTTTGAAAATCTCCGGACGATCTTTAAATGGATTTTCCAGAAGTATTCGTAGTCGGGTCACTTCTGAAAAGTCAGATTCTTTTAATGCCATTTCCAGGGCTCGTTGCACGAGATGGTTTCTTAAAATATACTTTGGGTTGACGGCATTCATTTTCTTTTTACGTTCATCATGGCTGATGCTTTCTCGATCGCAAAGCTTTAGATAGTGGTCTAGCCATGAGCGTAATTCAATACTACAATCCATTGCACTCGGATTATTTGCAAGGTGGCGGAAAAAATTTGAGTAGTCCAGTTGCTGACTTTGTAATAGTTGGAGCATTTCCTGCGTCAGCTCACTGAACTCCGAATCTAGGATAGATAAACCAAGTTTGCGCCCCATTTCTTCTCGGTAAAATCCATTTAGCAAAGATTGGTATTGTTTGGTTTCTTCCTGCAGTTCGTCTGCACCCACAAGGGGTATCAATGTTTCTGCAAGTTTGTTTAGATTCCAGAAGCCGATTTCGGCTTGTTGTTGGTATGCGTATCGTCCATGAGTGTCCGATGAGTTGGGGGTGTATCGAGAATTAAAACCATCCATAAAACCATAAGGACCGTAATCAAATGTTGTGCCTGTTATTGTCATGTTATCGGTGTTCATAACTCCGTGAATAAATCCGACAGACTGCCATTTAGAAATTAATTTTGCGGTTAGAGTTAAAACTCTTCTAAAAAAAATTCGGTATCGATCAGGTTCATTATAGATATCATTATGATAATGTTCGATGGAGAAATCTGCCAGACGTTCGACACTTTTGGGTTGCTTTGTATAATGAAAAAACTCGAAGCTACCAAAGCGGATATGGCAATCGGCGACCCGCACTAAAATGGCTGCCAATTCAGGTTTCTGTCTATAGATGAGTTCTCGAATACCGATCACTGCCAGAGAACGCGTGGTGGGAATTCCCAATCCGTTCAAAGCTTCGCTCCCCAGATGTTCGCGGATAGAAGATTGAAGAGTGGCTCGCCCATCGAATCCCCTAGCGAATCGGGTTGGTCCGGCACCTTTAAGATGAACGTCCCAACTTATATTCTCTTTATTTGAAACTTCCCCTAGCAAGAGGCCTCGGCCATCTCCCAGTTTGGGATTGTAAGATCCGAATTGGTGACCCGAGTAGGCCATAGCCAAAGGCCGGGCACCCTCCATTGGCTGATTGCCGCTGAAGTTTGCCAGGAAATTATCTCCACCTTCTTCAGGTAGGTCGATTAATTTTCCGACAGATGGCGAGTAATCCACCAAATAAGGGTCGGTCACAGGGTCGGGTTGTTTTTCCTGATAGAATTCAGGTCCCAAGTCTATAAAACGATTTTTAAAATTCAGGTTTTGGCAAGGAATCAATTATTTTTACAATTTGGTTTTTTGAGAATCTATTTCCAACGTAGTAATAGTGATGAGAATAGGGTGAATATGCATTCTTTTATTCTAGGAAGTTTTAAGCAGGATTGAAAAAGAAAAATAGCTTTTTCGTCATGGAATGGAAAGTTTATTGAATGTTTTGAACCAACCATATGCGATGTTTGGCATCTTTTGTGAGAAACCATAGCGTGGAGCCGACTTTAAAAAGCACTAGCCATGCGGCAGAATCTCCCTTTTGGCAGGTTTTTTTCTGATGTTTGCCTTGATATATTTCTTCAATGACGGAAACTTGATCGCAGGTCGTGGTAGTCCAGAAGTAGTGCGCCTTGCTATGGTCAAAGATAGGATTAATCCAAGATTTTTTTCCGCTGGCATTCACAACTTTTTCAGGAGAAAGAAGTGTTTGTAGTTCAGGCAAAGTAGGTAGACGCCACTCAGAACTTCCGGCAAAATTTTCGTTATTTGCAAAACCTTTTGCGTCCTTCAATGTCAATCTTTGATCCGTCCCTTTTTTGTGCCATCGGAGGTTATTGACTTTATCCGTAATAGTTTCATCCCCGTTATCTACAAATTCAGGAGTGGGTAGTTTTGGCAAACCTTCTTCACTTACGTGTTTACATTCTTTTAACAAGGGGGCAGAGTTTGGACAGGCATTCAATATGGAAAAATGATCCAATTTTTGCATCATGGTGCAAATATCTTTTAGTTTACATTTAGCAAATGAAGGAACCGCCTGGGAAAATAAAATCACCAATGTCAAAAGCACGATTCGCATTTTTAAACTCCTTGATTAGTACAGAAAATAGGTTTGCAGATTTAAAGGTCGATCTCGTTTTTATGGGTTTAAAGCTGAGTTGAGGATACTATACTTTTTGATTCTGTGAGAACATAAATATTGCTTCATTTTTTCAGGTTTTTTGGCTGCTACCCAAAGGCTATTCGTTTAAGCTCAACAAAAGCATCTTTGCCTTTCATTTCAATAAATAGGTCAGTATTAACAATTTGGTTGCTGGAGGCATCAAGGTTGATATTGATAACCTCAGTTCCTCTTTCCATCAGATGAAGGGCTATATAATCATTTGTCGGCACAGCTCCTGAACTTCCTACCAGGATTGCCAAGTCCACTGATTCCTTTAAAAAGTTTCTAAAATTGATTCCCTGCTCCGGGTAACCTGTGTATTCACCATCACCAAACATCAGGATATGCGGACGCGCAATACTATTGCAGTGAATACATTTAGGAAAGTTGGAAGCGCGCATGGTTTGGTTGTCCAGATCACATAGTGGTACAGATACATCTTCCCAAAACTGGTGCGTACAGGTGTCGAGGCATTGAAGGCGCCACATGGAACCGTGAACTTCTAGAATTCTATCTCTGTTGCAACCGGACATCAGGTGTAGGCCGTCGGTGTTGGTGGTGTGGATAAATCCATCGCACTTTTCAAGCCATTCATTAATAATACGATAACCTTCATGCGGCTGGTTTTCATTAGCATTTCGTCGTCTCCATTCATAAAATGCCCAAGCATGGGGAAGTTCATTGCGAAATGCCCAGGGACTGGCCAAATCTTGTGCCTCCAAATTTTTTTCTTTAAAGGGAGGAAAATTTTTCCAGTAGCCGTCTTTATCTCTGAATGTTGGAATGTTGGAGTCGGCACTCATACCCGCGCTGGTCAATAATAGCATGCGCTCGCAGTTTCTTATGAGGTCTGCCGATTTGTGTAATGTTTCAAGCAATGCCATCCCACTCCCTATAAAATTGGTCGAGGAAATTTTGCATGAACTGATGGCGTCCATTAGCCATCCGTTTGCCTGTTTTCGTATTCATCCGGTCTTTTAACAAAAGTAGTTTTTCGTAAAAATGATTTATAGTGTGGCCTTCATTCTTTTTGTAATCATCGAAACTTTGATGAAGGACAGGTTTTTCATCGGGATGATAGATCAAGCGATTTTTATATCCGCCATAGGCAAAAGTGCGCGCTATTCCTAAAGCACCAATGGCATCGAGGCGGTCGGCATCTTGCACAATTTTTCCTTCGAGAGTTTTCATCGGTGTAGCGACTCCAGCACCCTTGTATGAAACCGTGGATACAATATCGACAACAGATTCGGTCAGTTTTGAGCCAGCACTATTATTATTTAGAAATTCCCGGGCAACAGCAGGGCCTTTTGAATCGTCACCATCATGAAATTTCCAATCGGCGATGTCGTGAAGCAGGGCAGCTAACTCAACGGTCTGTATATCTGCTTGTTCTTCAGCCGCGATAGTTTTTGCAATCGTCCAGACGCGATAAATATGCCACCAATCGTGCCCCGAACCATCACCGGCAAGTTTATTTTCTACAAACGCACAAGTTTTATTTATAATAGAAGAAGTCATAAGGATTTTTTAATTTTAGTAGTATTGATAATCATTCCATAACCTGAGTCGAGGTTCAAGCGGCATTCATGTAGTGTTTATTTTCAAAAGATCACGAAAAGATGAACAAAAACTGTTTTCTCCAATGATTTTTTACAGGATTGGGCAGCTTGATATTCTTTAAAGGTAAATGGGGGATAAAGTTAAGAGAGATTCTGCAAATAGCGGTGATGTCTATCGAAGTCTTGCCCCATATTTTCAAAGAGGCAGAACGCCAATTATGTAGAATTAAAAACTGCGAAAAAAGTAACTTTAACACAAACCATTCGAAAAGCAGTTCGGCAGATCTTTCCTTAATAATTGTTTCAGTATTTTCAAATATTCCAGACTACGTTAATCAGCGTAACGCTGGACTTAAATAGGGGATAAAATTTGTCCAGAAGCTTTGAGAGAATTGTATCGATGAGCAAAAAATAGACCTTTAGGCTGGGGGGCCTACCCTGTTAGTTGCCCTAGGCCTTAGGCCGACGGTGAAGGCCACACTCTTTATGTTCAGGATTTTCCCACCACCATCTTCCCGCACGGATATCTTCTCCTGGCTCGATAGAGCGGGTGCAGGGAGCGCAGCCTATACTGGGATAGTTCTTTTTATGTAAAGCATTGACGGGGACCTTATGCTTTTCAATATAAGACTCCACTTGCTCTTGCGACCAGTCTGCCAGAGGATTTATTTTTATAAGAGGCGGATGGTCGGTATCTTCTAAAACCTTTGGCGTTTCGGTGCGGGTAACCGCTTGATCTCTTCTTAGTCCTGTGATCCAGGCATCGAGTTCGGCCAGTGCTCGATTGAGAGGTTCAATCTTTCTAACCGCACAGCATTCTTTTCTATTTTCGATACTTTCTTTGAAGGAGAAGAAACCTTTTCCTCGTACCAGTTTTTCTACTTGCCTGCTGTCGGGGAAATAGGTTTTGATTTCCAGTCCATAATGCGACCGTACGCGTTCCATTATTTCGTAGGTTTCCTCATGCAGACGACCGGTATCGAGAGTGAAAATGGTGATCGGGCCTTTGATTTTGGCGATCATATCGATGAGAACCATATCTTCCATGCCAAAACTACAAGCGAGGCCTGCTTTTAAGCCATACTGGTCCATAGTCCATTGAATTAGTTCTTCTGCCGATTTGGTTTCAAGATCTTTAGAGAAGATAGTCATAATTCAGTTCTGCTTGACAGTTAAGACAGTTCAAGGGATAGTTTATATATAAGACAAGTAGTTACTTTTTCATGACCTAATTGAAAAATCAAGTGCGGATTCGAAAAAGCTTTTTATCGAACTCTGCTCACTTGCTTTGAATTCAAATTATTTATGAACAATCCGATTATAAAAATCTCCACATTTATAACTTTCCTGCTACTGGCGCAATTCAGCAGTGCAGGAATTTTGGAGCAGGTTGAAGAGGAACTTGTGGCATTGGCGGATAAAGTTCGACCGGCGGTGGTCAGTCTTTCCCCTTATATTGCAAAAGGAGCTGTGGGGCAGGGTTTGCCTAGGAAAGGCCGGCCTGCCAATGCAGGATCGGGTGTTATCTTCGATGCAAAAAAGGGATTGATCGTCACTAACAGCCATGTTGTGCGCAATGTTCTAAAGATACTGGTGACATTTAAAGACGGCAGTAAAATTGTCGGCGATGTTTTAGGTGCTGATGAAGATACCGACCTCGCTGTGGTGCAAGTCGAATACGCGCAGCCGCTGACGGCGGTAAAATTTGCGGATTCCAGTAAGGTCAAGATAGGGCAGTTGGTGGTGGCCGTGGGCAACCCTTATGGGCTGAATGACACCACCACATTTGGAATTGTCAGTGGATTAAAAAGGGAAAACGTCAACCTTTCCCGATATGAAGATTTTATTCAAACCGATGCTTCGATAAACCCTGGAAATAGCGGTGGCCCGTTGTTGAATATTCAAGGTGAAGTTATTGGTATTAATACGGCTATCATTAATTATGCGCAAAGCATTGGTTTTTCAATTCCATCAAATATGGTTTCGCATATTGTGGCGCAATTGGTAGAACACGGGGAAGTGCACCGCGGTTGGCTGGGTGTTGGCATCGACCCGCTACCTGAAGAGATAACTGAAAAAAAAGATAGTAAGAAAGGCGTTGTCGTCACTTCTGTTTTTGAAGGCGATCCGGCTTATCAAGCGGGATTGAAAGTGGGAGATATTATTTTAAAAATTGGAGGCGCAGTTGTTGAATCCCCCAATACCCTGATTCGCATTATTGGCACGATTACTCCGGGACAAACCATCAATCTGGATATTTTGAGAAACGGCAAAGGTAAAACGGTTCCGGTGAAACTTGAATCAAAGAAAAAGAAAACCAGTCTTTTGGCCTCTTTGACTCCCCGCGATCCTTCGTCCCTAGGTTTTTCGGTAATAGATGATTTTCTTGCTGAAAATAACCCAAAAGTGGCTACTGTGAAGCCAGGAAGTTATGCCGATTCAAAGGGTCTGCAAGTCGGTGACCAGATTTTGGCAGTCAATGGCGAAATGGTGGAAAATCAACGTGAATTCGAGGGTATTTTAAGTGAGGTGACTAAAGGCGGCTCTATTTTTCTATTGGTTTTGAGAGATGGTAAGAAAATCAATTTGGGGCTTGTAAGGGAAAATTAAATTTGTTAAAGTTGCCCACCCGAAATGCAGGGTAAGTATCCTGTAGGGATTGTTTTGCTTTTTTTTAATATTACATATAAGCCTTTGAATGCAAAGGGTTAATAGATCTTAGTCCACCCAGAAGGATTGGTTGGCCATAAAATTATTAGAAGAAATATATTACGTATTACTATTTTTTATTGTCTATTTTTAGACGCTCTACATAGGAGATAAATAATGATTCGTGTCAAAAAAGGGTGGAAGAGCTGGTATGCGATTGCTGTCGTGTTTTTGAGCCTGGGAATTTCTGTTCCCGCTGGCGCAATTTCGACCGACCATTCGCATGGCGGTCATGACTCTGGCAACGCAGCGGTTGACAGACCCAATTGGCTGAAAAAGCTGGATCAGCAACTCGAGCATGAAGATGTTATGAGTGGGCTGGAAGGTAGCCAAGAAAAGCTAGACCAAACCTTTATGAAGGTTATGGATCAGTTAAAATCAAAGCTCAAAGAACACGCTAGTCCCGCTTCGGCAGGCGGCGGATTCCATGATTCTTGGGCTGGACATCAATTGGGACAAAGTTATTTGCTTGGACCTACAGAAGCTGCGGCTAAGGTATACAGAGGCGCACATTGTCCGAGCAACGCTCCTACAAAAACTTATGAAGTCTCAGCAATCAATGTAGAGGTGACTCTGAACCAATGGGGCGACTACTACCCGGGCTATATGTATGTCCTGGATAAGGAGATTCCTAGAGTTCGAGCTGAAGAAGAAAAGAATGCGGCAGCTCGTGAAGACGAGTTGGACCCGGGTGCTGTTTCTAACGGACTTCAGGGGGATGCTATTCAACCGTTTATGATTCGTGCGAATCAAGGCGATTGTTTACGTATCAAATTCACGAACCAATTAGAAGATGAAGAGGCAGGCTTTCAGGTAAATGGTTCTGCAATGATCATCAGCTCTACGGGTCAGCCAGATACGGCTGCTACCCCTGGCGCAATTGTTCCTGCTGGTGAAACACAGGAATTCGAGTGGTACATTCCTATTGATGAGCAAGAAGGCGGACACATGATTCAAAACCATGCAGGTCGTGATCCTTCTTCTCTCGGTTTGATCGGCGCAATGGTTGTAGAGCCTAAAGGTTCTCGTTATGTTGATCCATGGACTGGTGAACCTCTGGAAAGCGGTTGGATGGCCATGATCGTTAATGATGATGAAAGAGATTTTCGTGAATTCGGTCTGATTTATCACGAAGTTGGCGATGAGTCTTTTCGTCCTTTGAATCGCCATGGAGAAATGATTCCTCAGCGCGATCCGCAGACCGATGCATATCGTCCTTCTGCAAGAGCATTGAACTTCCGCTCTGAGCCATTTGGTATTAACAACTTGGCAATTCAGGAAAAGAAGTTTCATTTTGAAGATGAATCACTAGCTTATAGTTCTTATACCTTCGGAGATGCACCGACCACGATTCCTCGTTCTTACCTGGGTGATCCGGCAAAATTCCGTTTGATCCATGGCGGTGGCGAAGTGTTTCATTCACATCATCCACATGGTGGTACCATCCGTTGGACGCGTTCCCCGAAACGGGAAGTGCAAATAGCCAATCTCATCAGTGCGGCTTATGATGGTCCCGTCAAGTACCCTGTTGTTCGTACTACGACCGACCGTGTTGACGTTAAAGTACTTGGTCCATCTGAAGTTGTTGATCTTGAGACTGAGTGTGGTTCTGGTCTTTGTCAGCGACTAGCGGGAGATTTTCTGTTCCATTGTCATGTTGCTCATCACTATGTTGCAGGTATGTGGGGATACTGGAGAGTTTACAATACTCTCCAGAATGGGAACTATCCATTTGGCAGTACTGATATCATGCGTCCTCTTGCTGAACTTCCTGATCGTACAGGACGTATTCCACAAGGTGTAAGCTCTGATAAGATTGCTGGCAAGACGATGGATTGGTTTGGTACTAAGTTCAAAGTTGTTAAGAAGGGGAAAAGTGACTGGACTAAGGAGACCCGTGTAGTCAATATTAAGGATTGGGTTAAGTACATGTTACCACCTCAGGGTCGACCTGGTCATACCGATGACGAGAAGGGGCAGATTTTATCCTATGACGGTTCTGTTTGGGATTATGACTGGAAGGGTGTTACGGCTCTATCCGAGAGAGAGTCTACGGATAAAAACCCGAAGTTCAAGCCGCCACATCCCGGGAAGCGACATCCGATTCAGTTTAGTCCTTTAACCGGTAAACTGGCATGGCCTCACCACACACCACATTTTGGCAAGCGAGTTCCTTTTGCTAGGAACCATGGTGGTGCTCCCTGGCTGGAACCCTTCCGTCTCCATACCGATCCAGGGGTTATTACCAAGACAGAGTCTGGTAGTTCGCGAAGTGGTCCCGATATGGAAAATACCGGTGGAGCTAAACCCGGTGAGCAGGGACGTTGGAGTCTGTGCCCGGCAGGTGCGGGTAGAAAACAGTATAATTTACATTTTATCA
>CALJGH010000152.1 GCA_938073925.1 uncultured Nitrospinaceae bacterium | reverse complement strand
CTGGTACTTGGCAATGAACACGAAGGCCTTTCAGATCGCGTAAAAAGCCGTTGTGATGCTCTTGTAACCATTCCAGGCAAAGGTGATATGCAATCATTAAACGTTTCTGTAGCGGCGGGCATAATGTTGGCAGAGCTTGATCGACGCAGAAGTAGTAGTAAAAAACCCACAAAATCTAAATGATATTTTTTGCAAAGCTCCATCCCTTAATTGTTCATTTCCCTGTTGCATTATTAACCAGCGGTGTGGTGTTTGAAATTTATGGCAGTTTAAGAAAAGATGAAGTGGTTGCAACAGCAGGTCGATTCAACACGCGTTTAGGATTCTGGTGTATCTTCCCCGTTTTACTGGTGGGGTTTCTGGGGATGTTGAGCCTGAACAATACAGAAAAATTCGAAGACTTTCTTTCCGGTCACCTGCGTTTTGCTTTTCTAACCGCAGGTACTTTCCTTATTGCGATAGTTGTTTCCCGTTACTTTCGCAGCCCATTCGGTCGAGTGGTTTACTTTCTAGCCCTTGCCGCGGGTCTTTCTTGTGTGCTCCGCACCGGTTACTACGGTGGCGAACTCGTCCACCGTTTCAACCTTCCCCACTCGGCGTGGGGCCAATAGGTCTGTGCCCATAAAACAAAAATAGGTTTCTTGGCTTGTTTCTATAATAGCCTTTCCCTTTTTCCCTCTAGATAGATAAAATTCTTGTGATTATGCCTGAATCATTTTCCTAACAGTTCGAGTCCTGACCTATTGGCCCCCCGCCGAGTGGACAAGTTGATAGCCGGAAAATAGGCAAATGAACATGGTTAACAATCCGACAATATAAAAGCCTTGAGCCGTTTTAGAAAAAGAATTGGTGTAGGAATAACCGGTGACAAAACCATAGAGAACAGTGAACAAAAAAGAATAACCCTGGTGCCCTTCGACATCTATAGTTGTGAGCAAGTTGATATCGACCGAAACCATTCCCGAAAAACTGGCGACAACAGCCGCCATCAATCCAAGACTGAAATTAAAACTCGCGGCGAAACCGAGTTTCGGATCTTTTCTCTTGTTGGATAGGTAAAGCAGGGCCAATCCCGCCACAAATAGGGCGGGCGGAAAATGCGAAATAAAAGGATGAAATGTAACAGAACTAATCATACTGCTCAGGGCCAGCATGACTCTGGGCCCAAAAGGTTAGAACACTGATGGATTGTAACAAGATATTATTCGAGTGAGGGAGGTATAGGGGGACGGGTTTAAAAAACTCCATCTAGAAGCTTGACGGCAACGGTATCTATAAAAAAGAATAGACCTTTTAGCCGCAGGGCTTGACCTGCCCTGCTAGAGGTCTTTTTTGATATCACCAGCGATATCCAGATCCATTTCGGAAAGATTGACGTCGACATCGATTTTCGTAGCGGCTCCTATATCTTGTTCCAAGGCATCGATATTAACCGTTTGTTTGAGGCCTTCGGCTTCATCCATAACGTCCTGTTTCAGTCCGCTAAAAGTTTGTTGAAATTCGCCCCAGCCTTTGCCGATTGCTTTTGCAAGCTTAGGAAGGTTCTGTGGGCCGATCACCACAACGGCGATTCCCATGATTACCATCAGCTCAAAAAATCCGATATCAAACATTCAAATGCTCCTTAATTATTCCGATAGGTTTATTTTAGCAGAATACGAACTAATTTTCATCTGTTCGACGACAACTATTTTGTAGTTCTATAGGCCGGGGGCTTGAAAAATCAGGCTATTGAGGTAGACTGGGGCCAGATTTATGAAAATAGTACGCGGAACCAAAAATATAAGTGGTCCCTTTCCCTACCCCGTGGTGACTCTGGGCAATTTTGACGGGGTTCATGTAGGCCACCAGATTCTTTTTCGCAAAGCGGCTGAGATTGCCCTTGAGAAAGGTGGCACCTCCATGGCGTTCACGTTCGAGCCACATCCTTTAAAAATAATTGCTCCCGAAAAAGTTCCGCCCCTGTTGACTCATTTTCACAAAAAAATGGAACTCATAGAAGCTTGTAATATTGATAGAGTCATTTGCGCCGATTTCACACGTCAGTTTGCGGACCAACGACCCCGTGACTTTTCGAAAAATATTCTCAGCGAAAAAATTGGTGTTAAGGAAATGGTGGTCGGATTCGACTACGCCTTTGGCCGAGGGCGCGAAGGCACCATTCCCTACCTGAAAAAAATGGGAGAAGAATTTGGTTTCATAGTTCATGTGGTCGAGCCGTTCCAACTAGATGGATTAACCGTTAGTAGTTCCCATGTGCGTGAAGCAATCGAATCAGGAAATATGGAAACCGCGCGAAAATTTCTGGGTCGCTATTATTCTATCGTGGGACCCGTTGTTGCCGGGTATAAAACGGGACAGGCTATAGGGTTCCCCACCGCAAATATCGATACCAGCAAAGTGCAGATTCCGGGAACAGGCGTTTATGCGGTGCGTATGATCTACGAAAACAAACCCTACGATGCAGTGGCGAATATAGGATTTAACCCTACCTTCCAACGCGACCGGTTGAGCGTAGAAGTTCATATCTTCGATTTCAGTCAAGTGATTTACGGCAAAGAAATCGAGGTGGAATTCATCGCCCGTATCCGTAGCGAAATAGAATTCAAGTCGAAAGAAGAATTGGTCGTTCAGATAAACAAAGATATCGAAAAAGCCAAAATTTTGCTTGAGGAATCAAATTGAAAAAAGTACGACAATCGCTGATAGGGCTGGTCATTGCTTTCGGCGCTCTTTATTACACCTTGCGAAACGTTTCCCTGGAAGAGCTGGCAACCTCGTTAAAAAATGCAGAGCTCATTTATATACTGCCGGGTCTGGCACTCATTTGTCTCAGTTACGTTGCCCGTGCCTACCGCTGGCAGATTCTATTGCGACCTTTTAAGCAAATCCCCGTGAAAGAAATTTATTCACCGTTAATGATTGGGTTTATGGGGAGCATCCTACCTGCTCGTGCAGGTGAAATAATGCGAGCTTATGTCGTAGGAAAAAAACATAATATTACCTTTTCTGGAGCGTTTTCAACGATTATTGTTGAACGGTTGTTTGACCTCGTTTGCCTGATGGCCATGTTCGTCTGGGTCTTTGTGTTCAATTCAGAAATGTTTAATCCCAATATAACCTTTTCAGGGGTCTCCGTGCAAAGCATGGCGATCGGGTTTGGACGCGTTTGTTTTATTCTGGTTTTTGGTTTGTTGGGGTTCATGTTTCTGCTTGCCTGGCGGGAAGAAAAAGTAAAATCGTGGATAAGCTGGTTCATTCGCCCTCTATCTGAAAAATGGAAAGAAAAAATAATTTACATGGTGGGTGAGTTTGCCTTGGGGTGCCAGATTATCAAAGATAAAAAAGCTTTGATGCAGATCGCCCTATTCTCAGTTTTGATATGGACCCTGATCGTAGCGTTGTATTATCCCTTTTACTTTGCCTTCGATCTGCAAACCCGGTCTTTAGACTCTCTTCTGATTTTAACCGTGATGGTTTGTATCCTCATTACCGTGTTACCCACCCCGGCCTTTCTTGGGTCTTACAACGCAGGGGTACTGATAGCCTTGCACGAAATAATGGGCGAAGCAGAAGTGACCGCCGTCAGTTTTGGTATGGTGGTTTGGGCCGCATCGTTTCTAGTGGTTTTTGTAGGTGGGTTCTACTTCATCCTCAGCGACCATATGTCGGTGAAGTCGCTGATGAACGCAGAAGAAGAAGCCGATTCGGCTCTCGAAAAAGCTAATAAATAACTTCGATGAACTATCGGTGGCAATAGGTCGATTTGCACCTTACCTCATCTTAGTGAGTGGAATATTGCTGGACAAGTTTCCTTATTTTGTTGGCTTCTGTCTGGTTAGGATCCAAGGCCAGAGACCGAGAAAAATATAACAGACTCTCTTTCAGGTTTTTTAAATGATAAAAATGCAGTACGCCTAGATTTTTAAAAACCTGGGAAAATCGGGAGTCAATTTCAATACATTTTTTGAAATAAATATCTGCTAATTTCCAATTTTTTCGAGCTAAATATATTTCACCCAATTTGGCATAGGTTTCTGGAATTTCTGGCTTGAGCTGCAGTGCAGATTCAAAACGCAAGATCGCCTCTTCAACTCTCCCCTTCTTAAGATACAATTCACCCAAATTGTATTGAACAACAAAAACTCCAGACCCTTTAGAAAGAGCTTCTTCGTAATATCGGACTGCATCTTCACTATTTCCTTCTATGCTATGAGCCCTGGCCAGATTGATTAAAGGGCGAAGTTTGCCCGGCGATTTTTTATAAGTATCCCGCCATAAAGATAGCTCGCTTTTCCAAGCTGTATTTCTTTCTATATTCAATGCCCCCAGGAAAAGAGTCAGTCCGCATAAAATTAAGATGCCTGATTTTTGATTTTTTAAAATATCGAATAAGCCGTAGGACAAAATAAAAATGACACCGGGTAAAGCCAGATATACCCGATGCTCTGCCGCGAGATCATGCAAGGTAACGATAGATGAAGAGGGTGAGAGTATTATTAAAAACCAGCTAAGGAAGAAAATATAAAACCGCCATGCTTCTTGGTTCCACAAATAATAAGCAATGAAAGCGATCATCATGATGCTTGCGATAAAGCTAAAGGATAAAAGAAGAGTCACAACTTCAACGTCGGGGTCGACATTTAAATTTATGGGAAATAATATTTTTTTAAGGTAGTAGAAAATAACAACGGCAGGCTGGCTGAGCATAAACTTTTCTCTGCCGACCATTTCATCGGGTCGTGAAGGCCCGATCAAGAAAGTTTCGTCGGAGAGTAGTTTGTATAAAAGGAGGCTTAAAAATATTAATACAGCTGTCAGTATTTGCCATTTCCAATTCAGAATAAATTTTATCACTGGAGAATCTAAGGGGCAGACGGATATATAGTACAAAAATATAATTAACGGAAATGTTGCGAGGGTTTGTTTAACGCTGAATCCAACCACAATCAGGAATAGTATGACCAAAGGTAATATAAGGTTTTTTAGGCGTGAGTGGCGATTATGTAGTTCCAAACAGGTTTGGAATAATAAAAACCCTAGCAGATAAAAAGTCGATGCTAAAACTTCTGACCGACTGATAATATATATGACAGATTCTGTTTGAATGGGGTGAACTAGAAAAATAGTTGCAGCAAAAAAAGAAATAGCGGCATCATTTTTGCCAATTGAATTTTTAAAATGAAGTAAAGCCTTTTTGAAAATATAAAAAACTAGAATTGCATTAAAAATGTGAAGTGCGAGATTAAGCACATGGTAGCCAAATGGGCGCAGTTCATCGAGGTGAGCGTTAAGTGCCATGGAAATTGAGAGAAGCCCTCTAGCAAAAAATTCTGACATCCAGAATTGCAGGGTCAGTATAGATTCTGGATTTTTCAAGCTCAGGCTGTTTTTTATATAGGCGATGCTATCAAACTGGAACGTATTGTGTAGATGATTTCCATAAACAAGAATACCAGTTAAGGCTAAGGCCATACTGCAATAAATGTTTCGGGCCCGTGCCGAGGGAGGATCAATAAGTTTAGAAACCATAAAACCCCTTATCTAATTTGTCCAAGTGAGAGTTGCAATAGTTTTTGGGCATTTATATTTTCAGGTTGCAGGCTTAACAGTTTCTCTAAATGGGGAATTGCTTTCTTATAGTCCCCTTTTTTTATATGAATGGCTGCCAGGTTATTATGTATTGCCGGAATATAAGGTTTAATGCTCAATACGTTCTCAAACGCTACTCTTGCTTGATCTGTTGCTCCTAAAACCCAGAATATGGTGCCCATATTATTGTGAGCCTTATAATGGTTTGGGTCAATTTCTAAAGTTTTGCGGAAATGATGCAGGGCATTATCAAATAATTTTAGATGTCTATATGAGTTCCCAAGGTCGAAATAGTAATCTGCCTTAAAGGGTTGTAAGCTGATGGCTTTTTCAAAATAAGGTATGGCCTCTTCATATCTTCCTAGGTTATTTCTAGCAAACCCTGAATAGTAAAAAGTGTCAGATTTTTTAGTGCCGAGGCTTATCCCTAAATCAAACTTTTCGATAGCTTGTTCCCAGTTTTTCTCACGCCCCGCAATATGACCTAAATTAACGTACGAGTCGATTTGCGAAGGATTAATAGTTAAAGCCGTTTTAAGTGCATCCTTAGCCTTTTGTAACTGATCAATTGCCATATAAGCGGTGGCCAGATTATTATGAACCAAAGCTTTTCGAGGTGACTTTTGCGATGTATCTTTCCAAAGAGAAACTTCAGATCGAAAGTCAAGAGATCGATTGAGGGTTAACGTCGATGATAGGAGAATAAAAATCAGAAAAAGTACTTTGGCTGCTGTATGGCATTTTTTAATATTCAAAAACATCCACCCTAAAATTAAGCTGAATCCCAAACCCGGCAAATAGGTTCGATGTTCCGTTGCTAATTGCTTTAAAGGAATAAAGCTGGATGTGGGAAGAAGAGTGATGAGAAACCACAAGGCGCCAAATTTTATAAGGTTTGATTGTTGCTTGAAAATTACGATTCCTGCTATGAGGAGGATTGTCAGAGAAATAATCCAATCCCAATGGAACCAACTGCTGTAGAGAACCAGGTCCGGTTCGAAGTTTAAATTAAACGGTGTTAGCAACTTTAGCAGGTAATAACCCAAGATCACTTTAATTTGGCTCAATAAATAGAGCAGGCGATGTGTGCCTCCTGAAGTAGGGTCAGCTTTAAGTGAAAAAAGGTTTCCCTGCTCAAAATATCTATAGCCTAGAAAAATAAGTAGTAAAAATAATATGGATATTAATTTTGGAATTAAACATTTTCTTTTTTTATTAGGCGTTGCCAACCATAGGTAAACGATCGCTATCAAAGGAAAGGAAGCTACAATTTCTTTTGAGGCAATTCCCAGAAATAAAATCAGTAGGAGGCCGGAAACCAAAATAGGAATTCGGAGCTTGTAGACTTCTTCTTTGACCGGTTTTATAATTTTCAGAAAAATATAGAAAGCCAGTAAATAAAAAAAGGTCGCCAATAATGATGATCGGCTTGATATATAAGTTACAGCTTGAACGTTTAAAGGGTTTGCCAAATGAATAATTGAACAGACTAGGGGGAAAGTTTTTAGCAGAGAGCGATTTTTAAATGGTTCGATGTGTAGAAATTCTCTGACAAGGAAAAACCAAAGGATTGCGCTAAGGATGTGGATTAGAATATTGACGAGATGATAACCAAAAACTTTCATCTCTCCCAGGTGCTGGTTGACTGCAAAAGAAAATAAGAGTGTGGATCTGTTGAAAATGTTCTGGATGCCTACCTTCTCCTGAAATTTGCTCAGATCTTTTATGTGCGGGTTTTCAACAATTGCATGTGCGTCATCATAATGAAACGGAGAATGCAGGGTGCCATAGAAGACTAGTAATCCCATGCAACAAAGAAATAAAGTAGCCTTGACCTGGGATATTACCGAATCAAAAATTTTTGGGTTAGTAGTCATTTAGAAATATTTTTTATTTTATTTTTCAATATTTTTCCCAGTTCAGAATCTTGATTCAAATCTAAAGCTATACGATATTTCTCTTCTGCTTTCCCGGCATGACCTTGAGCTAAAAATGCATCACCTAGAAGGATTAAGGTGTTCATGTCTGTTGGAGCTGCACTTAATGATTTCTCAAAAAAGGATTGGGCATTCGTCCAGTCTTTTAGGTTCAAGTAGTTGAAACCGATCTGGGTTAGTGCCGACGGTTTGGGCCCTGTGACCGCCATATAGTTATTGAATCTGTCAATCGAATCTTGCCAATGCATTTGTTTTTGTTTAGTGAGAGCAAGATTGAATAAAGCCGGTTCATGTTTATTGTTCATGTCCAGACATTTTAATAAGTAGTTTTCTGCTCGATCAAATTCACCTTGCATCATCAAAGCTGTTCCCAGATTGAAATGCGCTGGCAGTAAAGAGGGATCTTGCTGAATGGCCTGCTCCCACTCGATAATCGCAAGAGGAATTTTTCCTGTTTTGGCATAGATTTCTCCCAGATTTAAATGAGCAAGAGGAAAGAAGTCGTTACCACTTTGCGACTGTTTATCTTTGATTGCTTGTCGATAGAGTTTTTTGGCTTTATCATAAAGCCCTTTTTTGTTGTAGACAGAGCCTAGCCCTATTTTCGCGGAAGAATGGTTAGGTCTGAGCGAAAGCGTTTTCAAATATTCCTGTTCTGCGAGATCCAGTTTTCCCTGATCCAAATAAATGCTGGCAAGGTTATAGTGAG
>CALJGH010000151.1 GCA_938073925.1 uncultured Nitrospinaceae bacterium | reverse complement strand
CCATGCTTCTAATAAGGGCGTTAAAATATTGAGTACCGCTTGAAGAGGTTTTTTGTCTGACTTGATATTAGCAAGAGTCAATTGACTCAGTGCAAACTGGTAAAGGGATTCCAAGCGCGGTGCTACATCGCCGCCTTTTTTAAAATCCAAAGCGAGTGAAAGTTCATTGACAATGTCATGGGCTTTTTGAATGTACTTGCCCTGATTTGCCACATCACCTTTAGCCATACTATCTACCGCAAGTGAAGTGAACTTGATGGCACCTTCATACATCATAAGAATCAAGCGACCTTGACTAGAGGTAGAGATTTGATTTTTGCGGTACTGATCGTGGTATCGAGATGGAACCATTTATATTTCTTCCTGAAAATAATTTTTATTTTTAATTTTGTTCATCCGCCAGAGAATAAAGACTTAATCCCATCAATTGAACTTTCAAATGCAGCCTTTTGCGAGTTCAATCTTCCGAGAACAACTTCAAGATTTGTAAAGCGGTTGCGGATACTGTTTTCAAACAGCACGAGTCTTTCTTCGAGATCTGCAATGGTTTCATCAAAATCGGTGATGGTCTCGGTGGCGCTGTCTATTTCTGCTTCAAGGGGACCATCCAAAGACGCATCTGTTAATCTGGCTAAGATACGATTGGTTATTTGGGCAGCACCTATAGCGAGCGTGATAGTGCCATAATCTCCATCAGCAAGGTTGCTGATGCGAAAATTAAGGCCTTCGGCGCCAGTGCCCGGTGCGCCAGCATAGAAATTGCCATTGCCCACAGCATCAACGAAGGTACTGCTGCCTGAAGCTGCCAGTTGGACCACTCCGCCAGATACTCGCACTTTATAGCCGCCTGGCTCGGTGTTGTCGGTGAAGCCGACAAATGTAACCGCGCTACTAGAGGTTCTCCCTGAACTGGAAAATAATTGAGTGACGTTGCCGATGTCTCTGGCTATTGCTGTGCTAAGTACTCCATCGTCTATGGAAAGCGTCCCATCGGATTGCGTACGCAAACCAACTTGCGACAGAAAACTATATTCTCCGTCTATTCCAACAACCTGACCCGTCAATGTTTCCCGCAATTTCTGCTGCAGGTTTTGTACGGTAAAGTTTGCGAACAGAACACCTGTTTCCCCGCTGGATTCGGTCAAAGCCAATTCGCTTTTCAGATGTAGATTGAGTTCGTTGTACCCATCTACATAGTTTTGAACTTTTTCTTTTATAGCCTCCTCGTCTGGACTCAAAGTGATGAGGCCAGAACCTGCAGATTCTAATGTCAGGGTTGTGCCACCGATGACATCGGTGACCGTATTGTTGGCTTTTGTGACAGCTACTCCGTCTAGCACAAAACTAGCGTTCTGCGCGGCCTGGGTTTCAGTGAATGAAATAGGGGATACTTGCCCGAACCCAAACAAAGTATTGGAAGCAGAAATTGAAACCGCATTATCCGCTCCTGTTTGTGTTCCAGAAATAACCAGTTTGACGGGATTGGTAGCGCTTCCGTCATTGATAAAACTTGCCCGTGCGTTGGCTCCCGAATTGTTGATAGCCAGCCTGATTCCATCCAAGGTGTTATTGCCACTATCGATGGTGATATTTGTGACGGTTGATCCGACGGTTATAGAAATAGTTCCATAGTCAATTTCGCTGGATGTGTCGGCATACCCTGATGAAAGAAGCTTGGTCTCACGAGCTAGGTTATTGACGACTAAAGAAAACGTTCCGGATGTTGCGGCGCTCGTGGTCGTAAGGCTCGCTACATCGTTAGTGTCAGTGGAATTGTTATTTGAAAAAACACCTGTGGTGGTAAGAAATCGGGATTCGGTATTGAGGGTGTTGACAACACTTTTGAAACTTTGCAGACGATCTTTGAGATCTTTAAAACTCAGTAGCTTGGCATCTTCCAAGGCACGTTTTGCTTCAACGATATCGATAGGCTGTCGTTGTAAGGTAATCAGGTTATCAATAATTCCACCTGTATCCAGATTGGAATTGATACCAAATATTGCGTTTTGAGCCACTTATTTGCCTTTCAGTTGATTTACCTGAGCCACTAAACCCATCTTTCTTTAAATTTATCGGTCTCAAAAAGGGCAAACTTTAATGTTTTAAAGGGGTAAAGGCATTCTAAATAATTTGAGTTTGCAGTAGGTGAATTAGGCAATGGTAGGCTCTGTAAGTTTATTCAAAATAAGGTGTTAACAAATAATTGTTGATTTGGGTACTCAAGGTGATAAATTGAAAAAAATATTCCTAATTAACTTCTGGATTTATGTCTGAACAACTCGGTCTCTTTGGCGAACCTGAGGATCAGGAACCTGCCAAAACAGCTAAACAGGAACCCGCCAAACCAGCCAAACTGGAAACAGGGCCTCGCGTCCAATATTTTGACTTGGAAACCCAAAAAAGTGCGGATGATGTCGGCGGCTGGGGTAATATCCACAAAATGGGGCTAGCGGTGGGAGTTGTTTGGGACAGTCAAGATCAGGACTATTTCGTCTACGAAGAGAAAGACGCCAAAAAACTGGTGGAAAAACTAAGGACTGCGGATCTGGTCGTAGGATTTAATGTGATCGGATTTGATTACACTGTGTTGCAGCCTTACTCGGATTTTGATCTACAGGAGATCAATACCTTCGATATGCTTGTCGATGTCAAAAAGCTTCTCAACTTTCGCTTGAGCCTCAATCACCTAGCTCAACATACCTTGAATGCCAAAAAATCCGCCGATGGATTGATTTCTTTGCAATGGTACAAAGAAGGAAAGATTGACAAGATCATTCATTATTGCAAACAGGATGTCGAAATCACCCGAGACCTTTATCTGTATGGAGAACAACACGGTTACGTCAATTACCAAAGTCGATCCGGCAACCCGCTACAACTTGAAGTTGTTTGGAAGACGGCAAACTTTACTTCCTGACCTGTTTAAGTTCTCTTTTGCTTCTTTTTTAGGATTGACGTTGGTTGCAAGTCGCTTTTTTGGGCCGCGCGCCTAGCTCTCTTCTGAATTGATGAATTTTTTCAGGAAGGGGAACATCGCACCGCGTTTTTCGATCATTTCTTCACGCGATTGTTTTACTACTGCTTCATCAATGATTCGTATGTTGCGTTCGGCGGCGAACTTCTCGATACCTTTTACTACCATACCGCGAGCAAAAGAGGGGATGCGGTCTAACCTGCCTTTGGCTTCCGGCGTCCATTGAGTCTGAAACTCAACTTCCAGTCCAAGAGTATCTTCTACTTTTAAGGTAATGGCTTTGCCACCATATTTGCCTGGTTCGTAATCGCAGGAAGGGTCTGGATCCATATAGTTTCCAGTCTCGGCAAATGCCCGCGCCCGGCATCCGGAACACATAGCAGAGAATTCGCAAGTACCACATTTGCCATCAAGTTGTTTTCTGTCGCGAAGCTGAACCATTAGCGGTGCATTTTCCCAGAGGTCTTTGAAGGTGCGTGATTTTAAATTGCCCACGGATTCTTCAATGAAAGGGCAGGGGGTCAAGTTGCCTTCGGGGGAAATCCGACTGTAATGCGTTGCCGCCGGACAGCCACCGGAATAAGTGCGTGTGTAAACAGATTCGGGGTCATTCTCATAAACCACGCGCTTGTATTGCGGAGCACATTTCGAGTTGATCATCAGCTTGCCTTTGTATTTCATTTGCTGGTCATAAAGCATTTTTAATGCTTCTTCATAAGCGGCGTTTGAAATATCGGTGTTGCCTTGACCGCGCCCGGTGCAAACCAGGAAGTAAAGATTGAACGCAATGGCACCTATTTTTTCGGTGAACTCGACAACATCAGGAATTTCTTTGTAGTTCATGTCGGAAACAGACATTTGAACAAGGAAGTCAACGCCCACCTCATTCAAAATATCGAATGCTTCCATGGAATGTTCCCAGGCTTTTTCTACGCCGCGGAACTTGTTGTGTTTGTCGGGATTCATTGAGTCGATGCTGATTCCGACACCATGTGCTCCTGCAGCTTTTATTTTTTCGGCGTTAACGCGATTGATCATGGTGCCGTTGGTGCCAAGCACAACCATGAATTTTTTGTCAGCAGCGTAACGAATAATATCGTAGATGTCCGGTCTTAAAAGAGGTTCGCCGCCAGTCAAAATTAAGAAGGCATTGGGGTTGACCTCTGCAATCTGGTCTATTACACGGAAACATTCTTCTGTATTCAATTCATCGGTTTTGAGTCCACCTCGAAACTCTGCATCGAGATAGCAGTGGTCGCAATTGAGGTTGCACCGCTTGGTTAGATTCCACGATATGGAGTAAGCGCGAAAATCTATCTTTTCCGGACTGATTTCGAGAGTAGGTGTAGGTTCCATGTTAAATTAAGGGCGCAGGGCCAGTATAAGTAGTAAGTCGTTGAAAACTGTTATTTATCATAGAAGGTTTTGACCAATGAAACAAATGTTTTGCGTCTTATTAGGGCTTGTCCTGATCATTGGGTTTTCCGCCTGTGCCCCCAAGCAGAAAAAAGTTGTCGATCCGGGTTCTGAGAGAATTTATAGAATCACGGTTTCTGATCTTTTTGGCAGAATCTCTTCTGAGTTTTGGACCATTGCCAAACTGGAAAAGTTGGGAGTAAAGACCGTATCCAGTTCCTATTTTGACCGGGCCATGAAATTTGACGATGCCGAGTTAAGGGTAGTTTCTCTTTTAAAAATAATCAGTCAATTTGAATTAAAAAGTGGTGAAGACGCAATTTTGCTCAACTGCTTTGACGATTATCAGGGCATCATTTCTATTTCCGATGCTCTGAAATATGATTTGCAACTGGCAACGAAAATCGAACTCGGATTTGGCTCGTCCAAACCCGGTTGGTTGAATCCACTTCTCGTTGTTGTTCCCGATGGCAAAGAACCTCCGTTTGAGGAACGATTTCTAACAGCAAATATCCGAGAGCTCAAGTTTGTGAGATCGAGTGATTATTATGGACCTCTGATAAAAATCGCCAAGGTTTCTAAAGAGACAATCCAAGGATTCGAAGTATATAAAAACAACTGCTTGTTCTGCCACAGCCTCAAGGAGCGGGGAGGGAATAAAGGGGCGCGGCTATTGCAAGTGTACGAACTTGAAAAAGAGA
>CALJGH010000150.1 GCA_938073925.1 uncultured Nitrospinaceae bacterium | reverse complement strand
AATTCGTTACGACTTTTCTGTCCAAATGTAATTTTCAAGGGGCAAACTTGACGGAAGCAGATTTGACCACCGCGATTCTCAAAGAAGCAGATTTAAGCCGAGCTACTCTCGAGAAAATCACCTTAAGTAGAGCTAATTTGTCTGGAGCGAGATGCATACAGGCCAGCATGAAATTCGCAAGCTTAGTGGATTGGGACCTTACAAGAGCAAATCTAACCTCCGCATCCCTTCATGGTGCAGATCTCACCAAAGCCAATTTGACCTCTGCTATAACCAGTGAAACAAATTTCAAAAATGCAAAATTCATTGGCACCATAGGCTACAAACCTTAAACCAGCTCCAAAAAAGATTTTACTCGGGGTTGAATAGAATCATCGAACCGATTATCACGATCGAGTAGAATTCCGTAAATCCCTACATTTCTCGCCCCAACGATATCTGTTTTAACTTCATCCCCAATATGGCAAGCCTCATGAGGTTTAACACCGCTTAGTCGCAAAGCTTCTTCGAATATTTTTTTATCTGGTTTGGCAGAACCCACCACTGCCGAAGGAAGAATGAATTTAAAATGATCTGCCAGCTCTAAATTCTCCAAGGTTGATGTCAGTCGAGAATCCCAATTTGAAATAACACCTAAAATAACTCCACGCTCGTTTAATTTTTCAAAAATTCTAGACTCGATCACATCTTCGTGGATCTTCCAGTTCGAACCGTCACGGAATACTTCAAAGATCAGTTCAAAATATTCATCGAAACGGTCAAGTCCCCCAAGCGGTTGAAAAACTTCAAACACCAGATCTTTCCAAAATTTTTCTTCCACCTTTGGCCCAGACTTATTTTCCAAAGATTCTATGCCACCCATTTTTTTCCATTGCGAACGAAACCCTTCATTGAGTTCATCAGGTGTCCCGGAAAATCCAAAGTCACGGGCGTGCTTGGCATATACATCCCCCACAGAAGGATGAACACGAATCAAAGTTCCTCCAACATCGAAAAATACGGCTTTAAAATTTGAAAGCGGCACGGTTTTGTTTTCCTATAATGATAAATTCTGGACTAGCTAATAGATTCATTTTTTAATTCCCCCTCATCCTAACCTTCTCCCGCCAAGGGAGAACGAACTATTTGCCCCCTATCCTTTCAAGGGTAGGGGTTTCTGTAACCTAACAGAAAATATTCTATAGGCCGAATAAAATTGTTTAATAAAAAGAAGTAGGTGTATTTCTCATCATTGCGAAGAGCCGAAGGCGATATGGCAATCTAGAAGAGACAAGAAAGCATCTTTGACAAAACAACTTACCGGCAAAGTGAAATATTATTCAGCCTGGATCGCCGCACTCCCTCTGGTCGTTCGTGATGACGTTCGGGGTTGTTTGGTTAGCTTGTTATTCTACTGATCGTAGCGTTTTACTATTAGGACGGAGTTGATGCCGAACATACCGAAGGAGTTGTTCATGATGTAATTTACGGATGGAATTTTTTCTGGGGTATTGGCAACGAGATTATTCACTGCACATTCCGGGTCGAGGTCGTCGAGATTGATAGTGGGATGAACCATATTATCTTCAAAGGATGGCAAGTTACCGGACAGTTCCAAAGTGCCTGCTGCGCCCATAGTATGACCTATAAAACTTTTTGTATTGTTGACTCGGGTTTTGCTGTCGTTGCCGAACACATCGCGAATGGCTTTGGTTTCTTGAATGTCTCCCATTTGCGTCGCGGTTGCGTGCGCGTTGAGGATATCGATGTCGTCGGGTTTGAGTCCGGCTCGGTCGAGAGCCAAGCGCATGCATTGAGTTTGTCTACCGGGATCGGGCAAAATAAAATCTTTGGCATCGGAATTTGAGGCGTAGCCCACAATTTCTCCATAAATTTTTGCGCCGCGTTTTTCGGCATCTTCCAAACGTTCAAGAGTGTAGACGCAACCGCCTTCGGAGCAAACAATTCCATTGCGGTTTTTATCGAATGGACGACTGGCTTTTGTTGGGTCTTTGTGTTCAGCAAGCGCACCTTCACTTTTGAAACTGGCAAAAATTCCGAAGGTATGAATACTTTCAGAAACGCCCCCGGCTAATGCCAGATCGACTTCCCCGAGCCGCAACATTTGCGCTCCCTGAATGACGCCCATATTGCCAGCGGCACAGGCCGCGCCAATGGTGTAGTGTGGACCGGTGATTTTCATATTCAAGGTAACTTCACCGGCGGGATTGTTGGACACGGTTCTAGGGTTATGATGATGCGACCAGAACTTTGTATCGTAATCGTATTTGCTGATATTGTAGACTTCGTTTTCGGTTTCTACATTTCCGTGTTCTGTTGTTCCCAGGTAGACACCTACTCTTGATCGGTCAATGGATTCCAGGTCTATGTTTGCATCGAAAAACGCTTCTCGCGAACAGTAAATGGAAACTGAACCCACTCGGGTTCCGCGACGACGTTCCTTTTTTTTCTGGTATTTGAGTTCGTCAAAATCACAAACTCCGGCTAGCACTTTGCCCATATAACGGGTTTCGTATTCCTGCACTCCCGATACTCCATTGAGCAGGTTGTGACGAAACTCTTTCAGGTTGTTGCCATTTGGAGCTGTCAGCCCGATACCCGTTATGACTATGCGTGAGTTAATCATTTTTAGTTGATCGTCTTGGATAATAATGCAACAGCGTACGCGGCAATACCTTCTTCTTTGCCTGCGAACCCTAATTTTTCTGTTGTTGTGGCTTTTATATTTATTTGACCTATGTCTATTGCCATAGCCTGTGAAATATTCTTTTTCATATCAGGTAAAAACGGAGCCAGTTTTGGTTTTTGCGCAACGATGATGGTGTCGATATTGGAAAATTCAAATCCTTTATCTCTGCAAGTTGCGGTGACTTGCTCCAGTAAAACAAGACTGGATATGCCTTTCCATTTGGAGTCGGTATCCGGGAAATGGGCGCCGATATCACCTGCGCCGACGGCTCCCAAAAGAGCATCGCATAACGCGTGTAAGAGGACATCTGCATCGGAATGCCCATCGAGTCCAGTCGAATGCGGGATATCAATGCCGCCGAGTATCAGCTTTCTTCCTGTAACCAGACGGTGCACATCGTAACCATTACCAATACGAATTATAGGTGAGTTCATCTTATGGAAAGCCTAGATATTATGGCCGATTGCCCCTCAAACTAATGAGTGACGGTGATTAGTTTTGTAGTTTCTTGGCGTGCCCATCGATCCGCGTTCAACACATCCTGCAAATCGTTTAAGGGAGATGGACGGTGGTTATGCATGACCATACGAATGAGTTCTGCTATATCTTTATAAGGGATGAGTTCATCGAGGAATGCCTGCACTGCAATTTCATTCGCAGCATTGAGTATGGCAGGCATGGTTTGACCCATTTCCATTGCATCAATTGCCAACTGCAAGCAGGGGAATCGTACAAAGTCGGGTGCTTCAAAGGTTAGGTCACCCATTGCTGCGAAGTCTAGCGATGGCAAGCCACATTCGAATCGATCCGGATGAGTTAATGCGTAGGCGATCGGTACGCGCATATCAGGGATGCCTAACTGTGCCATGATGGAGGTATCGACAAACTCTATCATTGAGTGGATGATACTTTGTGCGTGCACAATGATTTCAACTGGAGTGTCGACACCAAACAACCACTTGGCCTCGATATATTCCAGCCCCTTATTCATCATGGTGGATGAATCGATTGTAATTTTCGCACCCATTTCCCAGTTTGGATGATTGAGCGCGTCTTTTACTCTAACGTTTTCCATTTGATCAAGACTGAAGGTACGGAAGGGTCCGCCTGATGCAGTCAGGATAATTTTTTTAATGCGTTCTTTCTTTTCGCCATTCAATGCCTGAAAAATAGCACTATGTTCGCTGTCGATAGGAATGATTTGCGAGTTTGTTTTCTCGGCTTCTTTGAGAACAAGTTCCCCAGCAATAACTAGAGTTTCTTTATTTGCCAAGGCAAGGTTTTTTCCTGCTCTCAGGGCTTCCATTGCGGGTAAGAGACCCGCACTTCCTACAATACCAGAAACAACTACGTCTGCTTCTGAAAGGGTTGCGACTGCAATGGAACCTTCTTCCCCTGGGATGATTTCAACATCCAAATCGGCAACGCGTTCTTTCAGAGTTGCAATTTTTTTTGTATCAAATAAAGAGGCTACTTTAGGTTTGAACTTTCGCACTTGTTCGGCGAACAAATCAACATTGCTTCCCGCCGACATGGCCAGAACTTGGAAACTTTCTGGGTTTCGCTCAACAACATCCAGTGTGTTAACCCCAATCGAACCTGTAGAACCAAGAAGAGAGATTTTTTTCATATGCGTTTAGACTGCAAGGAAAATCTGGTAGTAACAATAAAAAGCCGGGGCAACAAACAAAAGACTGTCGATGCGATCTAAAACGCCTCCGTGTCCCGGAATCAGGGTTCCGGAATCTTTGACCTGGCAATTACGTTTTATCAGCGATTCTGTTAAATCGCCAAACTGACCGATGATACCGCAAATAAAAGCTACAATCAAACAATGGATTAGAGGGATTTCATTGAAGAACAGGCTACTCGCCAAAAGGGCCGCTATTAAAGTCCCCATTACATTGGCAACAGCACCTTCAATTGTTTTATTAGGGCTAACCACTTCAAGCAGTTTGTGCTCTTCAAATTTCCGGCCGACATAAAAAGCTGCTGAGTCCCCCGCCCAGACGAGCAATAAAATAAATACGATTATTTGTCGGCCTCCTTCCAGCTTGCTAATTAAAAGGAAGTAGCCACCTAGTCCCGCCGTATAAAGAATACCAAACAGGGTATAGGAAATAGAGTCGAGTGCTACGCGCACATTTTTTTCTCTGTAACACCAAACAATAAACAATGTGAGAGGAATAAAAACGCCAAACAGAGACAAAAATTGCGGGATGAAAAATCCGATGGCAAGGAGAAGAAAACTCAAAACTAAACCTTCAATAGGGAACCCGCTAATCCCTGCATTAGCAATCATCGAAAAATATTCGTGTGCGGCAATCAGAACTATGGATACAATCAATAAAAAAAATAACCCGGGATGGCCATACAAAATAATCCCAAGCACTATGGGAATTGCTATGACTCCGCTGATAACGCGTTCCAAAGTTTTCTCCTAAACGTATTTAAAATTTATTTTATTAAGAAGTTAGAAGGGGTGGTCATTGAAATTTTTAATTAGGCTTTGGCAATCTGTTCCTGAGTCATTCCAAACCGGCGGTCTCGACCTTGATAATCGGCGATGGCATTTAAAAAATCCTCTTCTGTAAAATCGGGCCACAAAACATCATTATAATGCAATTCTGTGTAGGCGCTTTGATAAAGAAGAAAATTGCTTATTCTTCTTTCTCCGCTGGTTCTTATCAACAAGTCTGGATCTGGAATTGGGTGAGTGGAAAGAAAGGATTCAAATAGTGACGGGTCGATATCCTCTGGTAAAACTTTTCCTTCCTTGACCATTTGCGCTACTTTTTTCACAGCGTCCATAATTTCCTGTCTGCCACCATAGCTTAAGGCCAGGGTAAGAATCATTCCGGTATTGTTCCGTGTCTCATCAATGGAATATCGAATCAGCTTTTGTATAGATGCGGGTAGTTCTTCGATATGCCCAATGGTATTGAACTGAATATTCTCCTCTTTCATTCTGTTCAATTCTTTTTTGAGGAAATGATCGAGGATTTTCATCAGAGTACCGATTTCGGCAGAGGGGCGGTTCCAATTTTCATCGGAGAAGGAATACAGAGTCAATGCTTCAAGATTGAGTTTACAACCCAGGGTAACAATACGATCTACTACTTTCACACCTGCCCAATGACCTTCAACTCGGGGAAGAGAATTCTTTTGTGCCCAACGACCATTGCCATCCATAATAACGGCAATATGTCTGGGCAATCGATGTGGGTCAATTTTTTCCTGTAACTGTGATTCAACCAAGAAGAGAACTCCTGAATAAACCCGGTAGATATAAAAAAATTGATAATAGGTGCGAAGTTAAACTTCGAGAATGTCTTTCTCTTTTGCCTCGATGATTTTATCTACTTCTGCCACGAATTTATCGGTAATTTTTTGAGTTTCATCGTGTCCTTTGCGGCCTTCATCCTCAGAGATATCATTTTTCTTTTCAGATTGCTTGAGTTTTTCGTTGATATCCCTCCGAACATTTCGAATAGACACCTTACATTCTTCAGATTGCTTTTTAACAAGTTTGACCAGTTGCTGTCGTCTTTCGTTGGTGAGCGGCGGAATAGACAAACGTATTATTTTGCCATCATTATTGGGAGTCAAACCCAGATCGGAAGCCTGAATTGCTTTTTCTATATCCTTGAGGATCGTTGCCTCCCAAGGTTGCACCGTTAAAGTATGGCTGTCAGGGGATCCCAGTGTGGCGACTTGTTTTAAGGGAGTGGGGTTGCCGTAATAATCGACCATCAGATCATCAAGCAATGCCACCGATGCCTGTCCGGTTCTTAATTTCCCCAGTTCGTGAAACAAATGATCGATTGAGCTTTTCATTTTCTGCTCAGCTTCTTGAATTATTTCTGTAACCATTTTTTAAGCCCCCACGGTTGTGCCAAGTTTTTCACCCAACAATACTCTTTTAATACTATACCTTTGATTCACGTTGAATATCACCATCGGCAACTTGTTATCCATGCATAGAGAAACGGAAGTTGAGTCCATGACTTTCAGTCCTTTTTTTAGCACATCAATATATGTCAACTCTTCATATTTAACTGCAGACTTGTCTGTCCTAGGGTCGGAACTATAAATCCCGTCTACCTTAGTCGCTTTGAAAATCACATCGGCACCGATTTCCATAGCTCTCAAAGAGGCTGCAGTATCGGTGGTGAAGTATGGATTGCCAGTTCCACCTGCAAAAATAACGACACGGCCTTTTTCCAGATGCCGGACTGCCTTTCTGCGAACATAAGCTTCGGCCACAGCTTGAATTTCGATTGCGGTCTGAACACGAGTGGGAATACCCGCCTGCTCTAGTGCAGCTTGAAGAGCCAACGCATTGATAACCGTTGCCAGCATACCCATGTAGTCGCCGGTAGTGCGCTCAATACCAATATCGCTTAAAGAAGCGCCACGAAGTATGTTTCCTCCGCCTATGACAATGGCAATTTCAACTCCAAGGTCTTTCGCTGCTTTGATTTCTTCAGTAATATTTTTCAGAGCATTTCCGTGAAGACCAAAATCTCCTTCTTCTTCAACCAGACTTTCACCGCCCAGTTTCAGGAGCACTCTTTTATAAACGGCTTCTGACATTAAATTTCAAACCTTGAAAATCTTCCGAGAACAATGTTTTCACCCAACAGCGCAATTTTCTGCTTGATCAGCTCTCCAACAGTAATATTGGTGTCCTTAACAAAGGGTTGTTCGAGCACACAATTTTCTTCGTAAAACTTTTCCATTTTTCCAGTAACAATTTTTTCAATGATGTTAACTGGCTTACCAGATTCTTTTGCCACATGTGCAGCAATTTCTTTTTCTTTATCGAGAATTTCCTGCGTCACTTCATCCCGTGTTGCAAACCGGGGTTTAGCGGCGGCAATATGCATGGCAATATCGCGAACCAGTTCCTGGAAGTCCGGCGTGTTGGCAACGAAATCTGTTTCGCAATTCAGCGCCACCATTACTCCTAGTTTGTTGCCGGCGTGAATATAGGTGCCGACCGAACCATCACCGGTTTGCCGATCTGATTTTTTATCAGCCTTCGCCAATCCCTTTTTACGTAAAAAAGTTATAGCAGCTTCTACATCTCCACTTGTTTCCTTTAGCGCAGACTTGCATTCCATAATTCCTGCGCCAGACTGAGAGCGCAGTTCCTTAACCATCGCAGCAGTTATTTCCATTCCCTTAACATCCTTACAAAAAAGTTGATCTTAAAAATAATAGAACAAGGCAAATTGCTTTGCCTGTAAATTTATATTGAGTTGCTCCGGCTGGCCATTCCGCAGAAGCGAGCCTCTGTGAGAATAGTTCCAGCCTGATGTTTTATGCTCAGGTTTAATTCACGTCAGGCAGGCACTACAGTTTCGCTTTTGCCTTTATCGCCAGAAGCTGCAGGTTTTTCTATAGCCTTACTAGGGCTTGGTTTTGCTTCAGCCTTTTCTTTTTCCTGGTTGGCTTTTCTCATCTCCTGGCCTTCCAGATAGACATCTGCGATTCTTTTAGCGAACAGTTTGATTGATCGCATCGCATCGTCATTTGCTGGAATCGGGAAATCAATACCATCCGGGTCAGAATTTGTATCGACCATGGCGATAATTTTAATTCCTAATTTTTTTCCTTCTGCCAGCGCAATCTTTTCTTTTTTGGTATCAATGATAAACAAAACATCGGGTAAGTCTTTCATCGTTTTAATGCCACCAAAAAACTTATTCAGTTTTACAATTTCTTTGCGTAAATCCAATGCTTCCTTTTTATGCAAACGGTCAAACTGATTTTCCTCATCCATTTTTTCCAATTCCAGCAATCGTGCGATACTTTTCCGAATTGTCGTGAAATTGGTAAGAGTGCCTCCCAACCATCTCTGGTTGATATAATGCATTCCGCATCGCGCTGCTTCTTCGGCAATCAATTCCTGTGCTTGTTTTTTCGTTGCGACAAAAAGGATTTTCTTACCCGAACGGGCGCTATCCCTGATATATTTTTCAGCTGCTTGAAAACCGGTGAGGGTTTTTTGTAAATCAATAATATAAATTCCACTACGTGCCCCGTATATATAAGGTTTCATTTTGGGGTTCCATCGGTTGGTCTGGTGACCAAAATGTACACCGGACTCAAGTAAGCTTTTCATTGTGATTTCAGACATCCTATCTCCTTAAATTTGAATGGGTTATACCACCGCCTCCATCGACTCTCATCAGGAACCCGCGGGCCACCCCTGATTTGATCCGGAAACGTGCGTTATTAAATTTTCTGGAATTCTTCCAATAAAGGAAGCCAAATTGTGGAATAGATTAACATATTCAAGCTGAGGTAACAATATGGAACCTGCCGAATATGAGCAAAAATGCAGGTTTTTGTTATTTTTTTAGCTTTGTAACAGCTGTTGCCTCTAAATAGGATAAAAGGCACTCGCTTTTTTTAAGATTATAAATCTGCTACCTTTGATGTCAGATTATAATCCATTCGATTTTTCAATTGGTTTTTTAATTTTTATGACCGTTCAAAATATTTTAGTAGTCAGCACAACAGGTATGGGAGATTGCCTGTGGGGAACTCCTGGGATCAGGGAATTAAAAAAAGCCTTCCCTGATACTGAAATTGATTTGATCGTTAAAAAAGATTGGCTGGATCTTTTTAAATATAATCCGCATTTGCAAAATGTTTATCCCTATCAGAATAGATGGTATGCACAAATTCTTTTAGGACTCAAACTCCTGTTTAAATCGAAGTACTCCCACATTTATATTTTCCATGCGAATAAAGATTTTGGTAGAATGAAATTTTTTCTCAAATCATCACCCCTTTGGAATCATCAAGGCCACAAATGGTGCCCCGAGCAATTCAATGTTAAGCCGGAAGGCAATCCCTCTCTTGATACAAATCTCCATGCCATCGCACGCAGGTTTCTGATGTTGAAAGAGATGAATGTCGATCTTGAAAGTCCTCAGATGGAATTATTTTTCAGTGATTCGGAAATCAACGCGTTTGCAAATTACACCGATAAGAATGGACTGAAAACCCCATTCGTGGTTTGCCATATAGGTGCCAGCTCAGTAGATCGACTATGGGAATCGAAAAAATTTTATAATCTCGCAAACTTGATATTGAAAGAAACTTCTTTAAATATTGTTTTTGGTGGCAATAAAAAAGAATTGGAGATATTAAAAACACTCGACCTTCCAGACAGCAATAGAATATTTTTTGCTTTTGATATGTCTATCATCAATTACGCTTATCTGTTGAGCCAAGCCAGCCTAATGGTTTCAAATAATACAGGCCCCATGCACATCGGTTATGCAGTTAATACACCTACTATCGGGATTTTTCAGCATGTGGGTAACGGTCGACCCGATCTAGTCGGACCTTTTAAACTGGACAAAACATTTTTTCCAGTCGTAAGTTATTTGGATGGCGCCACAAGTGTTGAAGAAGTCTGGGGAAAGTTTCAAGCCATCTATCAGGCAACGGAGCAAGGTAGAAAACCTGAAGTTCTGATGAATAAATAGAAAGCTCGCTTTGGCCTATGGCTAGCGGCCCAAACAAACGCCTATAGATTCTGCGGTACGAATCAACTGAGAATCTAGTGGAACCTGACGCACAATTCGCGCCAGAGATTTTAGGGGAACGAGAATAATTTTGCGGCCCTGTAACGCCACCATGTTTCCAAATTTTTCTTCGGCGGCGGCTTGAACCGCTTCTGTCCCCAGCCGGGTTCCCAAAACCCGGTCAAACGCTAATGGAGTTCCGCCTCTTTGAGTATGTCCTAAAACCGTACACCTCACCTCCAGATCGATTCGTTCCCCGATTTCACGAGCAACGTAATAGCCCACTCCGCCTAACTGAGCTACTCCTTGCAGGCGGTTGGAAGGTAATTCGTTAGTTATTGCGTCTTTACCAATTTCTTTAGCTCCTTCAGCCACCACTATTATGCTGAAAGGACTTCCTCCTTCTTTTCGTAAATGAATTTTTTCCAGAACTTTTTCGAGTTGGTAAGGAATTTCTGGAATCAGGATGATGTGCGCTCTCCCGGCAAGTCCCGCTTCAAGGGCAATCCACCCTGCATCACGGCCCATTACTTCAAGGATCATCACCCGCTGATGGCTTTCTCCTGTAGTATGCAACCGATCTAAAGCATCGCAGGCAACCTGCACAGCGGTTTGATAACCGAAGGTATAATCGGTTCCTACCAGATCATTGTCAATCGTTTTGGGGATACCAATTACAGGAAGACCCAACTCAAAAAATTGATGAGCAAGTTGCAGAGTGCCGTCTCCCCCTAGAACAAAAAGACAATCGAGTTTCAGTTTATTAAAATTTTCTATCGTTTGTTTGGAGTAATCCCGAATGGTGACACGGCCTTCTTTGTCAAACTCACGGTACTCGAATGGATGCCCTTTGTTGGTCGTTCCGAGGATGGTACCGCCTAAAGGTAAGATTTCTTTTGTATCCTCTACACTGAGCATTCGATAGCGATCAAAAATCAATCCATCAAAGCCATTTTCAATACCGACTACTTCGGCTTCATGTTCGAAGATTGCGGACCGTGTGACAGCCCGAATAACAGCATTGAGACCAGAACAATCTCCTCCGCCTGTCAGTATGCCGACACGCTTTAATCCCATGATGGTCTATTCGGTCAATTCAACCTGTTGCGAAACAGGTTCAGCAACCAGATCGTAATCTGCCGCTGCAGTTATGCGAACGGGAATAATTTCACCTGGCTCGGCTTCGCATTTTTCCAGAATAACCTGGCCGTCTATATCGGGAGCCTGGGAGGCCAACCTGCCCGTCATTATATAATTTTCCTGAGCATCGAATCCTTCAACAAGCACCGATTCAAACTGCCCGACTTTTTCCTGATTTTTTCGTAACGCAATTTCTTTTTGGAATTCCATCAGAATATTTTTTCTCTCTTCTTTGACTTCCTCGGGAACACGACCAGGATAATCGAAAGCAGTGGTACCTTCTTCATCGGAGTAAGTAAAAATGCCTACATGATCGAACTGCATTTCACAAATAAATCGCAGCATATGTTTAAAATGTTCATCCGTTTCTCCGGGAAAGCCAGTGATGAAAGTGGTTCGCAAAGCAATTTCAGGAATTTTTAAACGTAGCTCATCAATCATTTTGCGGACACCACCTTCGGTTTCCTGACGTTTCATGCTTTTCAACATTTCATCATGCGTATGCTGTAGAGGAACATCAATATAGCGACACACCTTTTCCTCAGAGGCGATGTAGTCAATGACATCGGAGTTAAGAAAGGTCGGGTAACAATATAAAAGTCGCATCCATTCAACACCGTCAATTTTAGCCATGCCTTTTAACAGTCTCTCCAAACCATCTTTCATGGCCAAGTCGAAACCGTACATTGTTGTGTCTTGAGAAATTATATTGAACTCTTTAACTCCCCTTTGAGCCAGGTTTTCTGCTTCCGCTAAAATGGATTCAGGTGACCGACTGCGCATGGGCCCACGCATCTTAGGAATGATGCAGAACGCACAACGATTGGAACAACCCTCTGCGATCTTTAAGTAAGCCGTATAAAAAGCGGTGGTCAGTAACCGGTCGGTATAAGATTCGTAGTATTCAGCAGGCGTAGCCACATGGTTGCGGCTTTCAAAATCACCTTCTTCAAGAATATTTTTTAACTGTGGGTATTGTCCAACCCCCAGCATATGATCGATTTCGGGGATTTCATCAAGCAGTTCCTGAGTGTGGCGCTCTGCCAAACAACCTGTCACGATCAGCTTTTGACATTTTCCATCGATCTTTTTTTGAGCCATCTCAAGAATCGCATCGATCGATTCTTTTTTTGCAGATTCAATAAATCCACAGGTGTTAACGATTATTATCTCAGCATCTTCTTCATCGGGGGTAAGGTCATACCCTGAAGTAACGAGATCACCCAATACCCGTTCAGAATCAACAGTATTTTTTGGACAACCCAAGCTAACCATTCCAACTTTTTTCATATTTTTTCGTTTCTCATAAAATAAATATCGACAATCAATCAGTCTCTTTTAATTTTTTTTCCATTCGCTGAACCAATTCCTTGAATTCATTTTTCTTTAGAATTTTGTAAAATTGGCTTCGCAAATTATTACGCATACTGACCCCATCCAGTATAACATCCACCACCTGCCAGCCTTCCTCAGACTGTTTCATTCTGAAATCGATGCCTACCTCACCTTCTTTCTCATGCACCACGCTTAGCGGAACGACCGTCATATCTTTTTTACTTTTTGGTTTTCCATAAATAATATCCAGATTCGCAAAAAACTTTGCAGAGCTTGGGAAGGCAACATGGACAAATAAATCGCCCAGTAATGTTTGAAATTGCTTCTGTTGTTCAGCACTATGTTTTGACCAATATTTACCTAGAGCCTTCTGGCTGATTTCCGGCACCTTTAAGACACTCAACGCGATATCGGAATGTTTTTTATTTTTCGATTGTTCAGCATCTGACAAACTATCTTTTTTAACAATTTGTTTGATTTCGCCTAAAAGCTTTTTAACAGCAAACTCTGGGCTCTTGTTATCCGAATCAGCTGAAGCTGAGATCATTAAAACAAAAAGCCCTATAGTAAAAGCAATTGTTATTAGGTTTCTCATTTATGATACATTTTAATGGTGGTAAAAACAGTAACCCCCTCAGTCCCTCTTATCAGGGGGGACATTAAATAACTTACCCCTGATAAGAGGGACTGAGGGGGTTACTTCATTTTTATTTAATTATAGCGTAATTTCACCATGTATTTGATTGTCTTTTTCCTGATTTTTGCTTTTGGTGTTCCCGTTGTTTCAGCAGAAAATCCAATAACATTGGCTGAGATTGATAGCCAGCAGGAAAAGAGCCAATTGCAAACCGGGTATCAGGAGATTGCCTCGCAAATAGAAAAAATTTTAGCGGGTAACCCCAATCAGTATCAGTGGCAATGGCGACAAGCGCGAACCCAATATTCTTTAGCCAAAAAAGCAGGCGAATCAAAAAGTGACCATTACGACTTATGCATTCTTCACAGTTCTCGGGCTATTGATCTGCAGCCTGATTCTGCCGTCAGCTATTTTTATAGAGGACTGTGTCGCGGTAAGCAGGCGGAAATGAAGGGTATCTGGGCCAGCTTGGGGATCATCGAACCTTTTCAAGAAGACATGAAAAAAGCCGTTGAATTGGACCCGAAAGTCAATCATGCCGGTCCTCACCGGGCTTTGGGAAAATTGTATCTTGAACTGCCGTTTTTTCTGGGTGGAGATTCCGATAAAGCGGTATTTCATTTAAAAGAGGCCGTTCGGTTGGCTCCAGACTACGCAGAAAATCATCTGGGACTGGCACAGATTCTTGTTAAAAAAAATAATTCCACTCAAGCGCGAGAATCTCTTCACAAACTGATACAACTTACAGATAATACTCAGGATGAAAAACTTCTTTCTCTCAGGAAAGAGGGGATGGAATTATTAGAAAACTTAACTCCTTAGAAAAACCACCATGCTAAAAGAAATTAGAATTCAGAATTTCGCCATTATTGAAAATCTTGTGGTGAATTTTGAAAAGGGCCTGAATATTCTGACTGGCGAAACCGGAGCAGGAAAGTCCATTATTATCGACGCGCTGAATTTGTTAGTGGGCGGCAGGGCCGATACAGACTCTATTCGCACCGGCGAAGCCACCGCATTGGTCGAAGGTATTTTTCAGATATCCGATGCAGAAACTCTGGCAATGGTGCATGAGATAGGGATTGAATCGGATGACGGAGAGGTTCATATAAAAAGGCAGATTTCTAATTCAGGTAAAAATCGCTGTTTCCTTAACGACAGCCAGATCACCGTTGCTACTCTCGCAAAACTGGGCGACCGATTGGTAGACCTACACGGGCAACACGACCATCAAGCGCTTCTGCACCCGGAAATCCATGTCGAGCTACTCGACCTGTTTGGCAAGTCCAAACCAAGTCTCGATAAATTTGCCAAAGAATTTTCAGATTACCAAGGGCAGGTCAAAAAACTAAAATCTTTAAAGACGGATGAGCAAGAGCGTTTGCAAAGGGAAGAATTTTTAGGATTCCAAATCGCAGAAATCAATGCCGCAAACCTTTCCGAAGATGAGGAAGGAGAAATCAAAGCGGAAAAAAATAAACTCCGTCACGCCGAAAAAATTCGCTCAGGTCTACAGCAGAGCCAGACTTTATTGTCAGAGCAAAGCGGTTCCATTTTGGAAAACCTGCGACAAATATTAAAAGAACTGGAGCCTTTGGTTGAGGTCGATAAAGATTTGGCAGCTCCTTTTGAACGATCGCAGTCTGCTTTTTATGAATTGGAAGAGGTAGAAGATACCTTAAGATCGCATGATCGTAATCTGGAATTTAACCCTGGCCGACTGGAAGAAATAGAAGATCGACTGGCTGAGATAACGGGACTCAAAAGAAAATATGGCAACGATGTTTTAGAGATTCTAAAAAAACGCGACCAGTTCGCCAACGAGCTAGAACAATTGGCGGGCAATGAAGAAAATATGAAACAGCTTTCAGCTGATATTGTGGACAAGGAAAAAGTAGTATCGAAGCTGGCAATCGCTTTGGCCGATAAGCGGGAGGCGGGAGCAAAATCTCTCAAGTCAGGTGTGGAAAAAGAATTAAAAGAATTGCATATGAATGGTGTGCGTTTTGGAGTGAAATTCAGTTACCCGCCAGACGTTGGCGGTTTTGTTGAATACCGCAATGAAAAATTAAAACCCACATCACTTGGTCTAGGCACTCTGGAATTTTTGTTCTCTCCGAATCCAGGAGAAGACCTGCGCCCTCTCGCCAAGATAGCTTCTGGCGGCGAGCTATCGCGCATCATGCTGGCTTTAAAGTCTATTCTTAACGAACAAGATACTATTCCTGTGATGATTTTTGATGAAGTCGATGCGGGAATCGGCGGTCGCGTTGCAGAAAAAGTCGGCGACAAACTTAAAAAGGTTTCCGAAACCAAACAGGTGTTTTGCATAACCCATCTTCCACAAATTGCTGGAATGGCATCCTGTCATTACCGTGTTGAAAAACACGTTCAAGGAAAACGCACTCGGTCTGGAATTCGACAACTGGAGTTTGAAGAACGTGTCGAAGAGGTAGCCAGAATGTCGAGCGGAGAGAAAATTACCGCAGCCTCGTTAAAACACGCTCGGGAATTAATTTTGGGAGACGCGCCTTTGAAAAAAACCGGTAAAGGAAAGACGTAATAATATGAAACAGTCAGAATTTCAATTTTTTGTTTCAACAAAGGGCCGTGGGATTTATAAAATCAGCAGAGAGGTGGAGAACTGGATGCAACATCAGAACATCCGTTCCGGATTATTAACCCTGTTTATTCCCCACACTTCTGCATCACTTATTATTCAAGAAAATGCAGACCCTGATGTGTTGACAGATTTGAACCAATTTTTTAACCGATTAGTTCCCGATGGCGACCCTTTGTATGACCATCAGGCAGAAGGCCCCGATGATATGCCGGCTCATATTCGTGCTGCCCTGACCCAAACACAATTATCCATTCCCGTACGAGAAAATAGAATGGCTCTGGGCATCTGGCAGGGAATCTACCTTTTTGAACACCGGGTTTATTCGCATAATCGAAATGTGTTACTGCATTTATTGGGTGAATAATGCAGGTTGTAAGTTCTAAAATTGCGAGTATCCTTAAAATCACCTTGCATATAAATTCCCCGTTTACTGATTTATATTTTCGTTAATATATAAAGAATCCTTTGCGGAATAAAATAACAACCAAAAGTACAGCCAGAGAAAGTACCCATATCACAAGGCAAGTAACCATGGATTGATTGGCCTTTTGTTTTTCCAGCCAGCTTCTTGGCTTGATTCCTCGAACCAAAAAAACAATCTTGGCTGCCAAATTTACACATACAATATTTACCGCTAACAATAAGGCTGCACCGATAGCAAGTTGAGTGTGCCCTGCACCCAGCATGATTCCCAGAGTAGCGGTGGGAGGTAGTAGTGCAACAGCAACCATCACTCCTACCAACACACTTGAAAGACCCGTTGTTAAAGAAATCACAGCTGCCGCTCCCGAAGCCAATGCCAAAGCCATCGAATCCACTCCAACATCTGTGCGAGCCATAAGTTCCGGGCTATCCAAATCCATTGGATGCCAAATCCCGATACCTATAGAAAAGAATAATGCCAACCCAATCCCCGCACTTCCGGTTTTAAAAGCTTTCCATATGAGGGGCATATCCCCCAACGCAGCACCAAGAGCCAAGGCGATATTTGGACCCAGCAGAGGAGCGATAACCATTGCACCAATTACCACTGCGACGTTATTCTCCAGCAGACCGATTGCCACCACCACCGTGGATAAAATAACCAGTAACAAGTAAGTGGAATCGAGTCTCGTGTTTTTTTCAACCTCGTTGTAAAGTTCTTCGCGAGTGGTGCTGGACTTATCCAAAGAATCTTTTTCATTCAGAGTGGGTGCTTTTCTCGGTAGCGATGCTTCGAGCGCCGTAACAAGAATTTTTGAATGGTCCTCGCCTTGAAATAATCCTTGCAGGGCATCCAGCAAAGATTGTCTCTGGTCATCACTGACCAACGCCCGGATCACTTTCTTCCTGTCTTCATCAGCACTCACCCATAGAACTTCAGAGTCATGCTGACCAATAATGCTTTCCACGGCGGACAGGTTTTTGGCAGGGGTAACAACATCGATTATTTTCATATTTAGCGGAGCTCCGCCACAGGAACTTAATCAGAGCATAAATGAACAGACCATTGCCATTTTGCTTCTAGATAAATTTTTCTGCTGGCCATACAGTGTTTAACTAATTGTGGGTATTGATTTTTCGAGTCCAGAGTCACACGGGTCAGATCATTTTTTTGGTGGCAAGGTTTGCGATATTGCGCAGAACCTGGTCATTACATTGGACACAAAAATGGCCTTCGCCGGAAGAAATCCAGCACTCATCTTCGACCCAGTCCCGGGCCTCTTCTTTATCTCCGCAGAATTTGCCTTTTTGAACACAATCTTCAGCAATTTTTAACTGGCAGGGAACTGAATACTCACCATCATCATTTTCTAAATAGGGAAGTTCATCGGACATGGTAATTACCTGATCTATATATTTTTAAATACTAAATTAAGTTTTTATAAGCTGACTAAAACAGGCCTTTATTATAAACACACCTTTGCCTCATCAAAGAAATAATTCCCCCAAAAATGATGAATCTTGTTTATCGTAATATTATGAGGTAATAATACGTCTCATGTATTTGTTTAAACGTTTCAAACAATTTTATTCAGATAACAGGAAATGATGTTAAATATAAAAACTTTATTTTTATGTTTTTTTATACTGCTGTCGGCGTGCAGCAATGAGGTTAAAAATCAGGGCGAGGCTCTATCTAATGATCCCAAAGTTTTGCTTGAAAATGCCAAGGAAAAACAAAGAATCGGCGCCTATGATGAGGCCATCGAAATTTTAAATACAGCTGTAAAAATTGACGCCAAATTTGTGCCTGCTTATAACCAAATGGGATTGATCTTTTTTGAGTCGGATAGAAAAGATGAATCTGTCGTGGTTTTTAAAAAAGCTATGGCCATTGATCCTGAAAATTTGCAAACTCGTCTCGGTCTGGGAGAAACCTATTCGATGTTGACCCGGAACGACCTTGCTGTCGTGCAGTTCCTGATGGCTGCCGAAATCAAAAAAAATGATCCGGAAATTCTTTTTAAGATCGCTTTGGAATACTGGTATCACCAAAACCTAAAAAAGTGTAAAGAGTACTATAACAAAGTCCTAGCAATCGAACCGAACCATGTCCAAGTCCATTTAAATTTAATCAGTGTTTATGAAAGAATGAAGGACTGGGGACACGCTATTAAAGAAATCGAAATTTCCAAACGGTTGGGAGAGGAAAAAAATGATT